>CAZNBX010000028.1:0-13225 GCA_964571305.1 uncultured Novosphingobium sp. | reverse complement strand
TGGACCTGTTCCAATCGACACGTGTCCACCGCCTGCTCCAGGCCCTATTGGACCTGCCGGTGCCGGTCTGGCACCACCACGCGCTGCTGGTCGAGCCAGACGGGCGCAAACTGGCCAAGCGGCGCGGTTCGCCTGCGCTGCGCGACATGCGTCTGGCCGGGGTGGATGGAGCGGCACTGGCCGAGGACCTGCGGCAAGGCCGTTTGCCCGCTGGCCTTTCGCTGGGGCAAGGAGTAGGACAAAGCGCATGAACTGGTTTCTTATCCTGGCAATCGGGGCGCTGATGGCGCTGACCCTGATCACGCTGATCCGCGGCATTGCCGCATTCATGGCAAGCACGAAGACCGAGCTGGAACGGCCCGAAGGTAGCGGCCCGAGCGAAATGCAGCTGAAGCAAAACAAGCTGATGTTCCGCCGCATCTTCTATCAGGCGGCAGCGATCCTGGTCGTCGCGTTGTTGCTCTTCGCGAACCAGAAGTAAGACGCGCGCCTTGGTCAAGATCAACAAGATCTACACCCGCACGGGCGACGATGGCACGACCGGGCTGGTCGACGGAAGCCGCCGCGCCAAGCACGACCTGCGGATGGACGCGATCGGCACGGTTGACGAAGCGAACAGCGCAATCGGACTGGCGGTCATTGCGCTCAACCATCTCGCTGCCCATCAAGCTGACCTCGTCCGCATCCAGAACGACCTGTTCGACCTGGGAGCCGACCTCGCCACCCCGGGCGATGACTTCGCCCCATCGGAAATGGTGCTGCGTATCGTTCCGGCCCAGGTCGACTGGCTTGAAGAGCGGATCGACGCACTCAACGATGCGCTGCCGCCGCTGACCAGCTTTATCCTGCCGGGTGGATCGGAAGGCGCGGCGCGGGCTCACGTCGCCCGTGCCGGGGTGCGCCGGGCCGAGCGCAGCATGACCGCGCTCGCTGCGGCTGAGCCGGTCAACCCGGCAGCGCTGGCCTATGTCAACCGCCTGTCGGACTACCTCTTCGTCCTGACCCGCGCGATCAACGCCGCCGGTTCGGGCGACGTGCTGTGGGTTCCCGGCGCCAACCGCTAGGCGCTTCGCGCTTTTGAAAGAAGCTCTGGCCAGCGGGCGAATTCGTCGCTAACCAGCCGCCTTTGCTGCAAGTGCGAAGGATGGGACTATGCGGATCGTCGGGATTATCGGAGCCGGTCAGATGGGGTCGGGCATTGCCCAGACAGTTGCCCAGAACGGGATCAAGGTCCTTCTTTCCGACGTCGACATCGCCCTGGCGGAAAAGGCCAAGGGCGGAATCGACAAGGCGCTGACCCGCCTGGTCGGACGCGACAAGATCACCCCGGCCGACGCCGAAGCCGCGCTCGCCCGGATCACCCCGATCGGCGACTATGCCGCCATGGCCGAGGCCGACCTGATCATCGAGGCCGCGACCGAAAAGGAAGAGATCAAGCGCAAGATCTTTGAAGCCGCCGGCAAGGTCCTGCGCGACGACGCGATCATGGCGTCGAACACCAGTTCGATCCCGATCACCCGCATGGCGACCAGCTCGCCCGATCCAAAGCGCTTCATCGGCCTGCACTTCTTCAATCCGGTCCCAGTGATGGGCCTGATCGAAGTGATCCCGGGCCTGGCCACGAGCCCCGAAACGGTCGCCCGGACCCGCGCCTTTGCCGAAAGCCTCGGCAAGCAGGTGGTCCAGGCCGAGGACGAACCCGGCTTCGTCGTCAACCGCATCCTCCTGCGGACGATCAACGAGGCGGTCTTCGTCCTGGGCCAGGGCACGGCCAGCATTGCAGATATCGACAAGGGCTGCCGCCTGGGCCTCAACCACCCGATGGGTCCGCTCGAGCTGGCCGACTTCGTCGGGCTCGACACCTGCCTCGACATCGTCCGGGTGCTGTACAACACCACCGGCGACTCCAAGTACCGCCCCGCCCCGCTGCTGGTGAAGTACGTCGAGGCTGGCTGGCTGGGCCGCAAGACCGGACGCGGGTTCTACGACTATTCGGGCGAGGCACCCGTCCCGACGCGCTAGGCAAATTCGCTTACCCCTTGCGCGGGCGCGTTAAATCGCGCTAGCGCAACATGGTGAATTCAAACGATTTCCCTTCACTACTGGCAACCGGCTTCGTCGTCGACGCGCCGCATGAAGGCACCGTGTTTCCTTCCGCCGGGGGTAATTCCGCCGATGCGCGGGTCCAGGCAGTTTACTGGCGCTGCCTGGTGACTTTGCTCGCCTCGGCACGGATCACCAATCCGGCGCAGCGGCTTGCCCTGTTCTGCAATGTCGGCCCCCCGAAAGTCGACGGCATTGCCATCGCCGATGTGCTCGACCGTTACGGCGTCGAACTTCGCCTGGTCCCGCTGAGCACCCGGCTTCCGGCAGGGCGAACCGCGGCCTGGGGCAATGTTCTCTACTTCTACGACATCCTTGCTTCTCTGCACTGCGAGCCAAGCAATCTGCGCTTCGCCCTGATCGACAGCGACGTTCTGGTCACTGCGCCGCTCGCGCCGCTCTGGGCCTTGCTCGATCAGGCAGACTTCGCCGGTTATGTCGTTGACAGCGCCGAGGACGAACCGATCAACGGCATGTCCCGCCGCTCCATGGCAGAGGCCGCGGCGGGACTGGCAGGTCGGGACTTTGCTCCGCTGCCACATTACGGGGGCGAACTGTTCGCCACCTCGGTCGATGCCTGGAAAGCCAACCGTCCGCTCTTTGACGAAATGCTCCAACAGGCGAAGCGCGGCCAAGGACCTGCCGGAGGGGTCCTGACCGAGGAACACGTATACTCCATCACCTACGCCCTGCTGGGCGACCGGGTTGTCCCGGCGAATGGCGTGATCAAGCGGATCTGGACCAGCCCACGCCACAACACCGCACGCAGTGGTGACGAGCATCTGCCGCTGTGGCACCTCCCGGCCGAGAAACGCTATGGGCTAACCGACCTTTTCCGGCACCTGGCAAGCCGCGGCTTCCCCACCGACATGGCCGCCGACGAGTTTCGCGCCCTTGCAGGCAGGTTCTGTGCAGTACCACGCCGCTCGTTGGACAAACTGCTGCGCGACGGGGTGCGGCAAGTCATCGCAAAATTGGGGCAGGCACTCTGAGCCGCCGCCGCATCCTGTTCGGGATTGGTGCCAACATGCTTGACCGCGCGGTCGGCATTGCGCTGCAACTCGCGCTGGTGCCGATCCTCGCCGCGCACTGGGGGCTGGAGCGCTATGGCGTCTGGGGCATGCTGATCGCCCTGCCCGGCATCCTCTTGCTCAGCGATCTGGGTTTCGCAACGGCGGCAACCGTGCGCATGACCATGCAGATCGCCAGGGGAGAGCGCGCAGCGGCGCGGACCACGATGCACAGCGCCAGCCAGGTCGTCATGGTCGCATGCGCGTTCATCCTGCTTGTCGGGTTCAGTGCGGCAACGCTGCTTCCGGATAGCGCATTTCGCGCGGTCACCGCGCTGCAGGCGCAGGAAGTGCGAGCCGCGATCCTCTGGCTGACCGTTTATGCCATCCTGATCAACGGCAGCGGATTGCTGCTCGCCGTGTTCCGCAGCAATGAGCGGTTTGCGATGGGTTCGCTTTTCTCGACGGTTACACTGCTGCTGGAAAATGGCTCGCTTGTAGTCGTCGTCTCGCAAGGTCATGGTTTGGCGCTCGGCGCAGCTGCTCTGGCGTTTGGCCGGGCGGGCGGGCTGCTCCTGGCCTGGCTCGCCGCTGCCCGCCTGCGCACCGGCGTGCTTCCCGGATTTGGGAACGCGGACACGGTTGTGCGGCAGAACCTGCTTGGGCCAGCCCTTGCGGCGATGGCCATACCATTGGGCACGACACTCATCGTTCAGGGTCAGGTCGTGGCCCTGGGCCTTGCCGCTGGGGCGGCGGCAGTCCCCGCCTTCGTGGCCTCGCGGACGCTATCCCGGCTTGGATTGCAGCTCGGGCAGGCCCTGGCGCACCCATTGATGCCAGAGTTCACCGCCGCAGCCGCGCACGGCAACCATGCCATCTCGGTGCGCTATTTCGCTGTTCTTCTGGCCAGCTCTTTGATCATTTCAGCCGCCTTTGCCGCCTTACTGGCCTTGGGCGGGACGGCGATTGTTGCGGTATGGTCAGGTGGGCACATCATCGTCCCTCACCAACTCATGCTCATCATGGCGCTGGCCGCCCTGATCGGCGGAGTGTGGAACCCGCTGTCGAATCTCATCCTGGCAGTGAACCAACAGGACAAGTTCGCTCCTGCGCTGGTCATTCTTGCCTCGATAGGATTTGGCGTGACGCTTGCCCTCGCCCCGTTCGTCGGTAGCGCCGGAGCTGCCTTGACCACGGTTGCAATCGACCTGGCGATGCTGCTGATCGTGATGCGCTTTGCTGCTGCGAATTGGGGGACACCAAGGGTCTGGATGCAAACCCTGCGCGCCTTAGCCCGTCAGGTCCGGCAAGAGCTTCAGAGCTAACAAGCCCGCATGTGGTTAAATAATTTTCCTACATAAACCAATTTGGTTATCTGCTTGCGTCTCTTTTTCCAGGAGACCCAGATGCCCAACCCCTTGCCCGTTTACGCACCAGCAGGATTTGCTCCTGTCGCCGCGATTGGCTTTACCCAAGCCGACGCAACCCTCTCGCCCGTTTCCAGCCTTACCCCCCTGCCGGTCGTTTCGCGCGCTGAACCCGGCGCGCCCGCCCTGAGCGGAACGACCAGCAGCACTATCGTCGCCGGCCCCTTCGTTCCGGTTCCCGGACGTCCCGTTGTGCTCGCGCTGTCTGGCAGCTGGACCGGCACGGTCCGGGTCATGCGCTCGACCGACGCCGGCGCGACCCTGCTTCCCCTGACCGCGAGCGGCCTGCCCTGGGCCAACTATGCCGCCAATTGCTGCGAGGCGGTGTGGGAGGAAAGCGCCAATGGCGCCGAATTGTACCTGAACGTTGCGCTGACCAGCGGCAACCTGACCTATCGGCTGGAGCAGTAAGATGGCGGCGGACATCATCGCACGCGGCATGACCGCGGCAGAGACCGCGCGGCGCAAGCGGCTCCACACCCTCCATGCCCTGCGCTCCAGCATGGCGCGAACCGGCCTTGCCGGGGCCGATGCCGGGTTCGGACCGAACCTGGTGATCAATGGCGGCTTCGACAGCGACAGTGGCTGGACCAAGGGCACCGGCGTGACCATTTCGGGCGGAGCGCTCAACCTCGCCACCGGATCAGGCTGTGCCGAGCAGGGAATCGCCACGGTTCCAGGCCGGACCTATGCGGTGACCGGTCTGGTTACGGGCGCAAACCCGGTGTGGTGCGGCGCCTTTGATTCGGCCGGACAGAATGGCTTGCTGTCTGCATCGTCCCGGTCCCGGACCGGCGCGTTCCAGTTCCACTTCACTGCCAACGACACCAGTTCGTTCCTTTGCTTTGCCGGGACCGCTTCGGGACCGACCAGCATCGACAACGTGACCATGCGCGAGGTGCAGGACGGGCACCTGATCCTGCCGACGATCGGCGCGAACAGTCCGAACAGCACGATTGCGAGCGGCACCCTGTGGCAGGTCGCCAATGCCGGAACCCCCCTTCACGCCGACAAATACAGCTTCCTCGGCGCGACTTGGCGGGTGGCGGGCAGCACCTTACCGCTGAACGGGCTCTACCAGCCGATCAACACCCACGCCGGGGACGGGACCAATCCGCTGGCCAACGAAAGCGGCACCGGACGAGTCCGTTTCGCGCTCGATGCGCCGAGCTTCGAACTCTACCTGCGCTGTGACGGACTTAGCACGAATGGCGGCTTTCGCCTGAAAGTCGACGGGCGCTATGTCCGGGTAGGTGCGATGGGGATCGACGCGACGGTCGGCGCATTGCGCTATATCCCGATCACCTGGGGCGATGGCAGCGACGCCTTCCGCAAAACCCGGCATTACGAACTGGAAATCATCCAGAACGTCTATTTCGGCGGCGTTCGGACCGGCAATGCCTATCGCCCCGCGCCCTGGCCCCAGGCCGACGGGCTGCGCGTGCTGGTGCACGGCGACAGCATGGTCAGCACAGTGGTCGACAGCGCCAGCCGCGAGGCCTGGCCCACGGCGGGCAGCGGCTTCATCCTCGCCGACCTGCTGGGGCAGGCGGATACCTGGGTGTCGAACGTGGGCGGGAGCGGGTGGTTCACCCCGGCCAATCCCAAGACCAAGAACTGGTTCAACGATCGCGTTGCGATCGACGTTACTCCAGCGAGCGCCGACGTGATCGTGGAAATGGGCGGCCTGAACGACAGTTCGCTAGCCGGCCTTAGCCAGGCGGCGCTGCAAGCGGCAGTCGAAACCTGGCTCGATGCGGTCCTTGCCGCGCGGCCTGATACGATCGTGTTCATAACCGGCCCGATCACGCCGAGCGCAGCCACCGCGGGCGACCTGAAGGTCGGCGCGGCCAAGGCGGCGGCAGCGGCGAGATATCCGCGCAACGTCGCCTATATCGATAACCTTGCCGACCCGTGGTTCTTTGGCAGCGGCAAGCAGGGGAGCGTCACCGGCGATGGCAACCGCGACTGGGCGATCGGATCGGATGGCACCCATCCAACGCTGGAAGGCCACCGCTACCTTGCCCAGCGCATGGCGCGCGGGATCGCGGCGGCCATTCCGCCGCTGATCGCGCGGCAGGGATAGGCCTAGCCTTGAGTGCCGAGCAGGGCGCGCACGCCCGCGATAAAATGGCGGACGTCGCCCCGCTCGGCCGAAGCCTCTGCCGCTTCGCTCGCCCGCTTCCAGGCCGCCTCGTCGCGGTCGAGCAGTCCCATCGCCGCAATCAGGGCCGCTGGCCGATAGGGGTCGACGATCCAGCCGTTGACTCCATTGTCGACCAGTTCATCGACCGCCCCGGCATTGGCTGAGACCAGCACGGGCAGGCCAAGCGCCAACGCCTCGGTCACGACCAGGCCGAACTGCTCCTCGGTACTGGGCAGGATCAGGCACAAGCCCTGGCGCATCGCGGCATAGACCTGCGCGGAATCGGCGGGTCCAGTCAGCTCGACCCGGTCGGAGATCCCCAGATCCGCCGCAAGCGCGGGCAGGCTTGGCTCCTCTGCGCCATAACCGACGATCCGCAACTTGCGCGGATGGGCGGCCTGCTTCGACCATTCGGCATAGGCAGAGAGGGCGAAGGGCAGGTTCTTCTTGGGAACTAGCCGGGCGACGATCAGGAAGTCCCGGGCGGCATGGGCCAAGTCTGGCACGACAGGACAGGTACGGCGAATCCGCGCCAAGTCCAATGCGTCGAACCCACCGGCGACCGGACGGCGTCGAAAACCCAGCAGGTGCATGTACTGCGCGGTGCGCCTGCTGCCCACCAGCACGCCATTGTAGGGCGCCAGCATCACGGCCTTGCCCAGTTCGCGCCACAGCAGGCGCGGGTAGTCGTCGAACTTGCTGTCCATCATCGCATAGACCCGGCAGCCGGTCAGCCGGAGCAGCAGCGCCGCCAGGAACACCGCCGCTTCCTGGTAATGGCACAGCAAGGCAGCCCGCGAATGGGCAGACCGGATCGCGCGAAACAACCGCCAACCCAGGCGGACCTGCCCGAGCCGCTCCCCTGGACCGGCCAGCGTGATGCGCCGGGCGCCCGCGGGTTCCCCGCGCTCCCATTGATAATCGCGGCTATGGCCCGAGAATTCGATCGCTGCCACTTCATGGCCAGCCGCAGCGACCGCCTCGATCCGGTCGAGGTGCGAGGGGCCCAGGCTTTCCCAGGCGAATGCGATGCGCTGTATGGCCAAGGGCGATCCTTCGCGAATGCTACGTCTCTGGCCTTACGCAATTTTCCGAGAACCCGACAAGTGACAGGCGGAAATTTTTCACTTATGACATAACAACTTGGCAGGGGTCGCAGCCGGTTTCCGGTTCCTTGCTGCGTGGGCGACAGCCCTTGCAAATTGGGGACGGAATGGTCGGGGCACACGGCTTCACTTGGTATTGGCACAGGATCAAAAGCTACGTCGGCCGCCCGCGCATGGTGGTGCAGACGCGCGCGGTCGTGCTGGACGACGACGCTCGCTGCGAAGAACCGGTCTTCATCGTCGGCGCCCATCGCTCTGGCACCTCCCTGGTGCGGCGAATGTTCAATGCGCACCCGGACATCGCCTGTCCGCCGGAATCCTTCTTCATCGCGCGTTACGCGGCGATGCTGGACGACCGCCATGTCCAGGCCGGCTATGACGGCCTCGGCTATTCCGCGGAGCAAATGCGGCGCGATTTGGCGAACAAGGCCTCCGCGCTGCACGAAGCCTATCGCCTGGCGAAGGGCAAGCGGGTCTGGGCCGACAAGACCCCCGACTATTCGCTTCACCTGGACGAAATCGATCGACTGTTCGCCGCGCGGCCAAGCTATGTCCTGGTGCTGCGCCATCCGGGCGACGTCGTCCATTCGATCTACCGACGCGGTTGGCGCCTGAACGCGATCGAGGACCTTTTCGAAAGCGCCCTGACCCACGTCCGCGACTGCATCGAGGCCCTGCTCGATTTTGAGGCCCGCCATCCCGATCGCTGCATCCGCCTCGTCTACGAAGACCTGTGCGAGCAGCCCGAGCAGGCTCTTGACGCGGTCATGTCGCATTTAGGCCTGTCGTTTGACCCGGCCATGCTCCGCTTCGCCGATCAAGATCACAATTTTGGCATGGAAGACCCGGTCATCCGCGGCACCCGCACAATCACCCCGCGCCACGGCGACTGGCGCAGCCTGAACCCAGCCCATCAAGCGCGCATCGAGGAGACTTTTGGACCGGCAGTTGGGGCTGAGAGTTACTGGGGGAGGGATGTCCGATGAATGGGCGTCACGCAGTGCTGCAAGTGCGCGACAGATGGGGCGCATTGCCCATGCCCTTCATTGCCGGGATACTGGACTCGTCTTCTTACGTTTACATAATACTGGGCTTTAAAGAGGCATATTTCTATTCTTTGGTTATCGGCCTGAAAATAATTTTCGCAATATTGACGAAGCTCAGCCCCCGCCTTTCAGAAAGATTCTGGCCATTTTTAATTATACTGGCACTGGCAGCGCCGATTTCATCCGCGATAAACAAATCAGAGCTTATCGATCTAACGAGAAATTTTCTAGTTTGTATTTCGATTATACTAACATTGATATTAGCGCAATCCAATTTAAGAGAATACGGGAAAGGCATAGCCTTTTCCGGAATGGCTATATGCTTCATGTATTTGACATACGTCAGCATGGACATGATCTCACACAAAGGAGATCGTTACTACTTTTTCTCAGATAGCCATCCAAATTTGGGCGGGGAGTTGATATCTTCCGCCGTCATAATGGCGACTATATCCCTGAAGCCAAAGCATTTTTTCATGCTTGCTGTTCCCGCCCTTTATTGCACATTTCTTTTACAATCCAGGACCTCCACTATCGCAATACTGATCTCAGTATTTTGCTTCATTACTTTATGGTCGAAATGGAAATTTGGATGGAAAGCGACTCGATGGGCCATCTTAACCACACCTGCTTTGCTTCTGGGGGTCTTTGCATCTCTCAGCGCCATCGGATCTGAAGAAACGCAAGAAGCGTTCGACTTGCTATTCGATTCTGTGTTCCTCGTTGATGACGAGTACAGAGGAGGAGAATCTGGATTTAGCGGCCGCGATCAGCATTGGGGAGATGCAATTGAAGTTATTATGAACCATACTTTCTTTGGCGCTGGACCAAACTTCATGGACCGGCTGGGAGTTCTACAACCGCACAACTGGATACTTTACGCCATTTCGCAGTTTGGATTCCTCGGACTGGTTCTGGTGCTGGTTTTCATCGCTGCGGCTTATGAGGCAGCCAGGCGTGATCCCATTCGGCTTGCCGTACTGACGCCGCTATTCGTACCGTGGCTGCTGAACGACCGCTTCCTTAACTTCAATGCCTATCCCTTTATCCTTTACATAGTAGTGTTTACGTCGTTTCGGCACGGGGATCCAAGCAGACGACCGGTCCCGTTACGACACGCGCCGCAAAGAGGCCGGGCTTGGGCCAGATCAATCCCAAGAGGTCCGATCCGTACGCCCCGAGCCACCGGACGTCCCGCGCGATGAACGCCGGTTTCTCTCCCGACATCGTCGGCCGCCGGATCGGGTTGCTCACTGCTTGGGCCTCGCGCTCCGGAGGCGGGGTGTTCGAGGCGGTCGTCGCACAGGCGGCGCTGCTCCGTACGTTGGGAGCTGAACCCGTCGTCGTCGCACTGCGCGATCGACACAGCGCGGAAGATGCCGCGCGGCTGGCCGGGTGCGACCTGCACCACGCCGAGGTACTTGGGCCGCGCCTGATCGGCTTTGCGCCCAAACTTGGCAAGCTGCTCGATGCGGCGGAACTCGACCTGCTCCATCTTCACGGCATCTGGATGTACCCATCGCACGCCGCGGCCGCGTGGAGCCGCCGGAGCGGCAAGCCATGCCTGGTCAGCCCACATGGCATGCTCGACCCGTGGATTACCCGCCGGGGCCGCTGGAAGAAGACGCTGGCCCGCCATGGCTATGAACATCGCGCCTGGCGACGGGCCGCGGCGTTTCACGCGCTCACGGTGCAGGAGGCAGCAGACATCGGGCATGAAACCGCGCGATGGGACAGCCTGATCGTACCCAATGCCGCACCACCCGCTTCCATGTTTCCCTGGGCAGATCGCCCGCCGACCATCCTTTATCTGAGCCGAATTCATCCCAAGAAGAACATCGCGGCGCTGGTCGATGCCTGGTCCAGATTGCATGCGGCAGGACAATGTCGGCCCGATGCGCGACTGGTGATTGCCGGCTGGGGCGACGCACCCGATATCGCCGCGCTTGAACACATCTTGCAAGCCGCGCCGCCCAGCGTCGAGTTTGTCGGACCGCAGTTCGGGGCGGACAAGGCGCGCCTGCTCAGCGATGCGCGCTTCCTCGTCCTGCCCTCGCTCAGCGAAGGCCTGCCGATGGCGATCCTCGAAAGCTGGGCTGCCGGAACGCCGGTCCTGATGAGCAGCGAATGCAACCTCCCGCTCGGTTTCAAGCAGGGCGCAGCGCTTGACTGCGGGATGGACAGTAACAGCATCGCTGCAGCACTGCGCCGCGCCTTGGCGATGGGCGAGACCGAATGGCTGGCCATGGCCCAGGCGGCACACCGGCTGGCTGCGGGCCCCTTTTCGCGAGGGGCAATCGCGCGCCGGTGGCAGCGGGTCTATGCCACCCTAATCGACGGGAGAGCGTCCGGATGAAAGCCCCGCTCGATGCGCGCGCCAGCCGGCCGCTGCAGGGTGGGCCCAGCTTCTCGCTGGGGAACCGTATTCTGCGGGTGATCTGGGGCCTGTCCTGGCTGGTGCTGTGCCGTTTCACCCCGCCGCCCCTGCATGGCTGGCGGCGGCTGGTCCTGCGCCTGTTCGGGGCGCGCGTCGGCAAAGGCGCACGGATTCACGCCAGCGTGGCAATCTGGCTGCCCGCGAACCTGGACCTGGGCGAGGACTGCCTGATCGGTCCGCGGGTCCGGCTCTACAACCAGGGCCGGATCAGCATCGGGGCGCGAGCCGTCGTTTCCCAGGGCGCGCATCTTTGCGCGAGCAGCCACAACGTGCGCGATCCGCATTTCCAGCTGGTCTTGCGCCCGGTGTCGATCGGGGATGGTTGCTGGGTGGCGGCGGAGGCCTTCATCGGCCCGGGCGTGACCATGCGGCAGGGATCGGTGCTGGCAGCGCGCGGCGCGCTGTTTGACGATGCGAAAGCGGACACCGTCTATCGCGGCAACCCGGCAGAGGCGGTCAAGCCTCGCGGCTTGAGGCGGGATTAGCGGCTGGCGCTCAACTGGGCGCTGCCGCCCTGGTGATCTTCCTTGGCGGTGTAGATCGTCTTCGCGATCGAAGCGATGCGCGCATCGCGGTTGGGCCTGCCGCCCTGGCCGGTGACATAGATCGCGACCGCATAGGCATGGCCATCCGGCGCCTGGATGATGCCGACGTCGCTCGCCGTGTTGTTCAGGGTGCCGGTCTTGTGGGCAATGCGGGCATCACCCGGCAGCAGCGCGCGCATGCGGTGACGTCCGGTCAGGCAGCGCTCCATGGTGCCAAGCAGGACCGCGCGGCTTTGCTGGCTAAGCCATTTGCCCTGGAACAGGCCGGTAAGGAGTTGGGTCATGGCCACCGGGGTCGCGCTATCGCGCAGGTCGACGGTGCGGGCCGGATCGAATTCGCCATCGTCACGCACCAGCGTGGCAATGTCGCGGTCCATCCGCATGCCTTCGATACCGGTGGTCTGGATCCAGCGATTGACCGCAGCCGGACCCCCCACGGCCGCAAGCAGGCCGTCGGTCGCCGGGTTGCTGGAATAGATCAGGGCCATCTCGATCAGGCGGCGGGCGGTCATCATTTCACCCGGGCGAACCGGAGCCTTGCTGCCGGAGAAACGGGCCGAGCGAACCGGCATCATGATCGGGAACTTGTCGTCGAGCGACCACTTGCCCTTGTCGACCCCGTCCAGGAACGTCGCGGCGACCGCCACCTTGCTGGTCGAGGCCATCGGGAACGGGGTATCGCCCAGGACCGAAACGGTCCGGCCATTGGCTAGATCGACCACGGCGACACCGATCCGCCCCTTTGAGGCATCTGCAGCGGTGTAAAGCTGGGCTTCGAAATTGGACGCAAAGGTGCGCGGCTGGCCATAGGGTACGAAGCGACGGACGGTCGGCTGGTTCGGGCGAGCGGCCGGCTTGATTGCTGGCTGCACAAGCGCCTGGGCCTTGACCTGGACCTTGGCGGTCTGGACCTCGGCGGATTTCTTGCCGGGTTGGACCAGCGCCTCGGCCTTGGCCTTGACCCTGACATCAGGGACTACGGCGGACTTGACCGTTGCCTTGGGCAGGACCTTCTTGACGCTGCTTGGCGAGACGAACGCGCGGTCGAATTCGGTTTCCAGCGTGGTGTTGGCCTGGGCCAGGCCAGCAGGCAGAAGCACCGCGGCACCGAGTGCCAGACCGGCCAATCGAGAGAAGATTCCCGTAGTCACGCTTTAACCATTACCCCAGTCATGCTTGCTGTTTGGCTAACGGGTTCCCCGCGGCAAAGCTTTGCGCGACGAGTTGCACCGTGCGCGCGGGCAAATGACAATTTCTTGGAAAAAACGGCGGAAAACTAGCATAAATTGCATAGTAACAAGAAAGGCCGGAGGATTGCTCCCCCGGCCCACTTGGGTTTTTCGCGAAAGGCGAAGGACTTAGAAGTCCATCCCGCCCATGCCGCCACCCGGCATCGGGGGCATTG
>CAZNBX010000027.1:0-13380 GCA_964571305.1 uncultured Novosphingobium sp. | reverse complement strand
AGACTTCTTCGCGACCATGAATCAATAAGATTGCCAGATCCGTTCCGGCGCATCCCGCTGTGGCTGCGCCGGAACCGGACAATGATCAGGCTTGGGCTGCCTGAAGCTGGGCCGCCATCATTTCCCAAAGCTTGTTCACGGCCTTGACCGGCCGAACCATGACCTTGAAATCAATGATCTTTCCATCATCGTCAAAGCGGATCAGGTCGATTCCATTGATGTGGATGCCATCGAGCTCGCTGGTGAATTCGAGCATCGCATCGTTTCCGTCGATGATCTCGCGGACATAGGTGAAGCTTTCGTTTCCCAGCACCTTCGCGGCGCTGAGGAGGTAGAGCATGACCTTGGCCTTGCCCTCCTGCGGGCTGTGCACGACCGGCGAATGAAACACCGCATCGTCAGCGATTTGTGCCGACAGCAGCGCAGCATCGCCGCCGCTCTTCATGTAGTCGTGCCAGGCGGCAACGCCAGATTGCGCAGTCATCGATTGTCCCTTCAAAATGTACTTCCCGGGTGATGCCGCAGCTTGTCAATCATTTCCACCCTGCCATACCATTGGGGCATGGGGGATTATCACTTCGAGATAGAACAAGGGCTCAAGGCCTTGTCCGACCGCGATCTGGCGAAAGCGGCCGGGCATTTGTGGGAAGCTGCAAAGACAGCCCCAACCGCTGAAGTTCCGTGGCTGGCGCTAGGAAATGCTGAGCTAGGGCTGGGTAATAATCCGGCTGCCGAAGAGGCAATCGATAGACAACTCGAGCTTGCTTCGCGCGATGTTGGTGCCCTTCTGCTTAAAGGTTGGCTCCGTGAGCTGAATGGAGACGCCCGGGCAGCTGTTAGTTTCTATCGGGCTGCGCTCAATCAAGCCGTATTGTCAGGGGTTCCTGAAGCACTCCAATCGCTTCATGCTCGTGCAGCTCGTTTCGCTCAGCAAGTCAGCGGCGACTTCGAGTCCTACCTGCTTTCTAGGTTGGGAAGTGACCTGTCCCCGACAATGGCCGAAGCTTTGGAATTGCTCACCGGAAAGCGCCAGCTTTACCTTCAGGAACCCTCGGTGTTTTACTACCCCGGGCTGCCGCAGAAGCGCTTTTACGATCCCGAGGAGTTTCCCTGGTTCGAATCTGTCCTGGCTCTTTTGCCGCAGATGCAGGCCGAGCTTGTCAGGGCCATGGAATCGGGCGCGAATGGTTTCGCGCCATATGTGCAACGCACACAGCACCGGCCCGCGCCCAACAATCCTTTGCTTGAGAATGAAGCCTGGACGGCATTCCATTTCTGGCGTGACGGCAAGGTGGTCGAAGAAAATGCCGCCCTGTGTCCAGCGACGATGGAGGCGCTTTCCTTTGTCCCGATGCCAGTCATTCCGGGACGTTCACCCAATGCCCATTGGTCGCGCCTGTTGCCCGGCGCGCACATCACGCCGCATACAGGCATGCTGAACACGCGCCTGATCTGTCATGTTCCAATCTTGACTGCACCGTCCTGCTGGCTTCGCGTTGGTAGCGAAACGCGCGAGTGGATCGATGGCGTACCGCTCGTATTCGACGACTCGATCAATCACGAGGCGAAGAACGAAGGACAGCAGGAACGCGTCGTCCTGCTCTTTGAAATCTGGCGGCCGGAAATCGATGCTGCCGACCGCGAGGCGATCGGCAACATCTTTCAAGCCATTGGAGAATATGAATAAAGTCGAATTTTAGGCTAGATTCTGTGCCATGAACGCAGCGGTCCGGCTATCGGCCAGCTGTGCGCCGGCTTCATTGCGACGATCGCCCATTTCCGCGGCGAAGCCATGGTCGAGGCCGGGATAGTCGTGCAGGGTAACCTTCGGGTGGTCGTCGAGCCCCGCGTGGATTGCGGCCTGGGCTTCCGGCAGGACGAAATGGTCCGCTCCGGCAATGTGCAGCATCAGCGGATTGGCGATTTGGTGCGCCTCGTCCAGCATCTGGTCGATCATCACCCCGTAATAGCCGACCGATGCGTCGATATCGGTGCGCGCGGCGACCATATAGGCAAGGCGACCACCAAGGCAGTATCCGGCGCAGCCGACCTTTGCCACGCCCTGGGTGCGGATCCACTTGATGGTCGATTCGATATCGTAGACGCCATCGGTGGGGTCATATTGCTGGAAATAGCCAAAAGCCTCCTGCAGTTCGGCCTCGACATCAGGGTTCAGCTCAACCCCCGGGGCAAATCGCCAGAAAATGTCCGGCGCGATCGCAAGGTAACCTTGCTCGGCCCATTTGTCGGCTTTCTGACGGATTCCCGGGTTCACGCCGAAGATTTCCGGGATGACGATGATCGCGGCTTTGGGCGTTCCGGCCGGCCGGGCGACGTAGGCCGGGATCTCTCCGTCATTCTTGAGCGAGGCGATGCGAACGGTTTCTGTCATGATGTGTCTCCAATAGGTTTGGCTTCCACCCTAAGCCAGCCGTGGACTTTGTGAAGGCCCTATGCCAGCTTGCGACAATCCAATTGCGGTTCAACCGCGGGCATTCCGGAGCTGGAAATGAAGATTCACGTCGAGATTGAATGCACTCCTGAAGAGGCGCGGAGCTTTCTGGGTCTGCCGGATGTGAGCAAGGCAAACTCCGTCTATGTCGACGTCCTTTCCAAGGCGATGAAGGGCGCTGGTTCGGTTGACCAGGTTCAGGAGTTTGCGAAGAACATTGCGCCGATGGGCCAGGTCGGCCTGAAGCTGTTCCAGCAATTCATGGAAGGCGGTGCGGGCCTCGCGGGAAGTTCGGGGAAGAAAAAAGACCCTGAATGATCCTCGCTTGCAGGGTGCGAACTGCTAGAGCGTGATGATGACTGATACGATCTTTGCCTTGTCCAGCGGCGCACCCCCGGCAGCAATCGGGGTGATCCGGGTGAGTGGCCCGCGCGCGCGGGATGCCATGCTCGCGCTGGCCGGACGGGTTCCTGCTCCGCGCCGGGCGGCACTGGCACGGCTGCGCGACCGGCAGGGTGCGGTGATCGACGAGGCCTTGGTTCTGTGGCTTCCCGGACCGGGCACAGAGACCGGGGAGGATACCGTCGAGCTGCAATGCCACGGCGGACGGGCCGTGATTGCGGCAGTCGAGACAGCTTTGGCGGCCTTGCCTGGACTGCGGCGGGCCAAGCCGGGCGAATTCACACGCCGTGCATTCATCAATGGCAAGATCGATCTGGCCGAAGCGGAGGGCTTGGCTGACCTGTTGGAGGCCGAAACCGAATTGCAGCGGCTGTCTGCCATGGCCATGGCTGGTGGTGCCTTTTCCCGCGAGGTGCAAGGATGGCGCGAAGAGCTTCTTGGCCTGTCTGCCGCAGTCGAAGCAGTGCTCGATTTCGCCGACGAGGATGATGTCGCCACTCTTCCCGGCGATTTCGCACTCAAGATTGCAAAGCTGGCAACCGCGCTCAAGACGTGGCTGGAGCGCCCGCGCGCGGAACTGCTCAAGGAAGGGTTCCGGGTGGTTATTGCCGGACCACCGAATGCCGGAAAGAGCACCCTGTTCAATTGCCTGGTCGAAGCGGAAGCGGCGATTGCAACGCCCATTGCCGGGACGACCCGGGATGTCTTGACCCGCCCGGTCGCGATTGCCGGGGTGCCATTCCTGTTCGCGGATACGGCGGGCCTTCACGACACCGTCGATGATGTTGTTGAGGCGATCGGGATCGAGCGCGCGCTCGAAGCACTCGACCGCGCGGATCTTGTCCTGTGGCTAGGTCCCGAGGGCACCGGCCCTGCTGGCGCATGGGAGATCGAAGCACAAATTGACAGGACCGGGCGTGTTTCCAAGCTCTCCCCCCGGCACCGGATCTCCGTCCGGACTGGAGAGGGGATCGAAGACCTTAGAGCCGACCTGGTGGAAGCGGCGAGCAGTGCCTTGCCGCGCCCTGGCGAGGTGGCGCTCAACGAACGCCAGCATGACCTGTTGAGCGATGCGCGGGTTGCTCTGGTCCAGGCATCTGAACAGATCGATCCGCTGTTGACCGCTGAATCTCTTCGTGTCGCCCGCGTTGCATTCGATGCGTTGCTGGGCCGGACTGCGACGGAGGATTTGCTCGATGCCTTGTTTGGTCGCTTCTGTATCGGCAAATGAGTGTTCCACGTGAAACACTCCTGCGCTAAAGGCGCGGAGCACCATGCAGCAATTTGATGTCATCGTAGTAGGCGGCGGACACGCCGGAGTGGAAGCGGCAGCTGTTGCGGCCCGCATGGGCGCGCACGTAGCACTGGTAAGCTTTGACCTTGATACCATTGGCGCGATGAGCTGCAATCCTGCAATCGGTGGGCTGGGTAAGGGCCACCTCGTCCGCGAAGTCGATGCCTTCGATGGGATCATCGGCCGCGCAGCGGATGCGGGTGCCATTCACTACCGCATGCTTAACCGGTCCAAGGGCTCGGCAGTCCAAGGGCCGCGCATCCAGGCTGACCGCAAGCGGTTCAAGGCTGAGGTACAAAGACTGCTGGGGCTTCAGGGCGACCTTACCTTGATTGCTGGCGAAGCGGCAGCGCTCCGCATGGTGCAGGGCAGGGTCGCGGGGATCGAACTTGGCGACGGAACTGAACTCGCGGCACAGGCCGTGGTGCTCTGTACCGGCACTTTTCTTGGCGGCGTGCTGTTCCGCGGCGAAGAGCGGATTAAGGGTGGCCGGATCGGTGAGGCATCGGCGCAGCGTTTGGTGGTGCAGATGCGCGAGGCCGAGCTGCCGATGGCGCGACTCAAGACCGGCACGCCGCCGCGTCTTGATGGCCGAACGATCGATTGGTCCCGGCTCGAGGAGCAGCCCAGCGACCTTGAACCCTGGACCATGTCACCGCTTGGGTCAGGCCGGGTGCTGCCGCAGGTGTTTTGTGCAATCACCCGGACCAATGAACGCAGCCACGATGTGATCCGTGAAAACCTGCATCGCTCACCACTTTTTACCGGAGCGATCGGTGCATCAGGGCCGCGTTATTGCCCATCGATCGAGGACAAGATCCATCGCTTCGCGGATCGGACCGGCCATCAAGTCTTCCTGGAGCCGGAAGGACTGGACACGCCGCTGGTCTATCCAAACGGCATCAGCACATCGCTTCCCGGAGATGTTCAATTGGCGATGTTGCGGACCATGGAAGGCCTGGAGCGGGTCGAGATGGTCGTACCGGGCTATGCCGTGGAGTACGACCACATCGATCCGCGCGCTCTCCGCCACAACCTCGAATTGCGCGACATGCCCGGTCTCTATTGCGCCGGTCAGATCAATGGAACTACCGGTTACGAAGAGGCTGCGGCTCAGGGTCTCGTAGCGGGGATGCATGCGGCCGCTGCTGTCTTGGGCCGCGATGCCCCGGCAATCGACCGGGCGAATTCCTATCTTGCGGTGATGATCGATGACCTCACCCTGCACGGGGTGAGCGAGCCCTATCGGATGCTCACGGCCCGGGCGGAGTACCGCCTGCGGCTGCGGGCAAACAATGCGGCGGCACGCCTCAC
This sequence comes from uncultured Novosphingobium sp., assembly GCA_964571305.1. GTDB lineage: Bacteria > Pseudomonadota > Alphaproteobacteria > Sphingomonadales > Sphingomonadaceae > Novosphingobium. Next base: position 7,918 of record CAZNBX010000027.1, on the reverse strand, counting down.
GCCTCTGGGCGCTGCAATTGGCTGCATTGGCTCTGAGCGTCTGGAGTGGTTCAATCGGCGCGAGGCGGCGCGTGAGCGGCTTGAGCAAGAATTGGAGCACGCGGTGACCGGTTCGGCATTGGTCGCAGAGGGTTTGCCGGTGCGCGCGGATGTGGGCCGCCTGACACTTCGCGAGTGGTTGCGTTTCAGCGGTGTCGAACTCGCTGCCTTGAAGTCATGGTTGTCGGATGATGCTTTGAGCGATCCGGACCTGGCTGCGGAGGTTGCCGAAGACGCTGCCTATGCTCCCTATCTCGCCCGTCAGGACAGCGAACTGCGTGAGCTGCGTGCGGGTGAAGCACTGCCTCTGGGGGATGACTTCCCCTACGATTCCATCCCAGGCCTCTCTCGCGAAATGGTAGAACGCCTTTCCAAGGCGCGCCCCGCGACGTTGGCGGCAGCTGGGCGCTTGCCTGGCATTACACCTGCGGCATTGGCTGCGCTCTTGGTGCATGCAAAACGGCGGGCCGCGGCATGATTCTTTCCAGCGAACAGGCGGCGCGAACTTGGCTCAAGACCCTTCCGGAATGGTCCAAGGAAGCAGCAGAGCGGTTGGAAGACCTCGTTGCTCTTCTGACAGCTGAGAACGACGTCCAGAACCTGGTGTCTGATGCGAGCTTCAAGGATCTCTGGGTGCGGCACTACGCCGACTCCGCTCAACTCCTGCAATATGTTTCACGTGAAACGGCAGGCACCTGGCTCGATCTTGGCACCGGAGCGGGTTTCCCGGGGCTCGTCATTGCGATCCTTCGGCCGGAATGGCGGGTTGAGATGGTCGAATCGCGCAACCGGCGGATCGATTGGCTCAACCGGGTCTGCGATACTTTGGGCTTATCCAATGCGACAGTTCGAGGTGATCGCCTGGAGGTCGTAGAAACGCATCCAGTTGCAGCTATTTCCGCTCGGGCCTTCGCGCCGCTTCCGAAGTTGCTCGACCTGGCGGCTCGCTTCTCCACAGGAGAGACGACCTGGTTGTTGCCCAAGGGGCGCTCGGCGCGGCAGGAACTGCAGGAGCTCAAGGGCTGGAACCACATGTTCCACGTGGAACAGTCGCTGACGGACAGTGAGTCTGGCGTTATTGTCGGGACCTTGAAAGGCAGAAAGGGCAAGAAGTCGTGATTCGGGTTGCGATCGCAAACCAGAAGGGTGGGGTGGGCAAGACCACCACGGCGATCAATATCGCAACCGCGATGGCTGCCATTGGTTGGAAGGTTCTGCTGGTCGACCTCGACCCCCAGGGCAACGCCTCGACTGGCATCGGGATTTCAGCGGAGGCGCGCGAGCGGTCCAGTTATGACCTCCTGGTTGATCAGTTGCCTTTGGCCGACTGCGTGACGTCGACCCGAATTCCGGGCCTTGACGTTCTTCCGGCGACCGTGGACCTGTCTGGCGCCGAAGTTGAACTCGTCGCAGTCGAAAACCGCACCGAGCGCCTGCGCAGCGCCCTTTCGAATGACACCAGCTACGATATCGCCTTCATTGACTGCCCGCCTTCCCTTGGGCTGCTCACTCTCAATGCTTTGTGTGCGGCTGACACGCTGTTGGTGCCGCTTCAGTGTGAGTTTTTTGCGTTGGAGGGCCTGTCCCAGCTGCTCCAAACCGTCGAGCGCGTCCAGCAACGCTTCAACCCCGATCTTGGCATCGTTGGTGTTGCCCTGACCATGTTTGACCGCCGCAATCGCTTGACCGACCAGGTTTCGGATGACGTGCGCTCGTGCTTGGGGGGATTGGTGTTTGATGCGGTCATTCCGCGCAATGTTCGCCTGTCCGAAGCGCCAAGTCATGGGCTCCCCGCACTAATTTACGATCACAATTGCGCGGGAAGCCGGGCCTACATGGCCCTGGCGCGTGAATTGATCACCCGTCTGCCTGAAAAAAGGAATGCAGCATGAGCGACGAAGCTGTGAACAAGCCAGCCACTGCTAAGCGGCCTGCCTTGGGTCGTGGCCTTGGCGCGCTCCTGGGTGAAACGCGCCGCGAGGAACCGTTGGTGACGCCCGCTTCGACCACAACGCGTTCCGACGCCAAGCCTTCTAGTGGCTTGGCCATGCTGTCCGTTGCCGACATCGTGCCCCATCCCGGGCAGCCGCGCCGCCATTTCGCGGAAGAGGCTTTGGCAGAGCTGGCGGCGTCGATTGCACAGCGCGGCGTCATTCAGCCAGTCATTGTTACGCCGCATGGCCAGAACCGTTGGCGCCTGGTGGCTGGCGAGCGTCGCTGGCGGGCGGCGCAGCGCGCACAGTTGCACGAGATTCCCGCCATCATTCGCGATCTTTCGGAACGGGAAGTTACGGCGCTGGCCCTTATCGAGAACCTTCAGCGCGAGGATCTCAACCCGATCGAAGAGGCGCGGGCCTATCATCGCTTGGCTGAAGATGAGGGCCTTACCCAGGCCGAGATTGCCAAGTTGGTCGACAAGAGCCGTAGCCACGTCGCCAACCTGCAACGCCTGCTGGCGCTTCCGCCGCGCGTCATCGAACTTGTCGAAGAGGCGAAACTGTCGATGGGTCATGCCCGCGCTCTGGTTGGCGTGGACGGTGCCGAGGCTCTGGCCGAGCAAGCCGTCGCGCGGCAAATGTCGGTGCGGGAGGTTGAGCGGTTGGCGCGAAAGGGGACGGGTGCCGCTCCATCCACGCCGCGGCGAGCGCGCAGCGAACGCGATTCGGCCGATGCCTCCGACATTGCGGCGGTGCAGAATCACCTTGAGGAATTTCTCGGCCTGTCGGTGCGAATCAATACCGATGCTGATCCCCGTTCGGGCGCGGTGACAATCCGCTATCGCACACTGGATCAGCTGGACCTGATCTGCCAACGCCTGACTGGTGGCGGTATTTGAAGACTGCCAGCGCAATCGGTTAATAAAAAGCGCTCTCTGGTTAACCATACCCAAAAGCAAACTCTGAACACTGTGGTCCTACCTATCCCATTGCGAATGGGAGATTTTTTGCCGGCCATTCGGGTGGCGCAGACCCGCGCTTCCGGCATTAATTCAGTGAAGGACCAGATCACTATGCGTAAGTCGCTTCGTTTTGCTTTTGTCGGTGCCCTTGCCACCGTTGCGTTTGCCGGTTCGGCCCAGGCCGCCACGACTGCAACAGGTACGGCCAGTGCCGAAATCCTCAGCTCGCTGACGGTCACGGCGACGGGCAATCTTCAGTTCGGTCAGATCGCTGCCAATTCCGGCGGCACCGTCACCGTAAACGCGGATTCTTCAACTGCCTCTTCCGGTTCGCTGGTTTCGACTGGAACCCGGACCCCGGCAGCCTTCTCGGTTGCGGGATCGCCAAATGCCATGGTCGTACTCAGCTTACCGACCTCGCCGGTGAACCTCACGCGCGCGGGTGGCACTGAAACGATGGCCCTGGGCGGCTTCAATTCGAACCCGGGCGGCGCGTTCCAGCTCAATGCAAGCGGCACCGGCACGTTCAACGTGGGCGGTACGCTTACGGTGGCCAGCGGACAGGTTGCGGGCGCCTATACAGGAACGTTCCAGGTCTCGGTCGAATACCAGTAAGCACGGCCACCTTTGGCACCCGAATGTGGGGCTGCACTAGCGCGTGCGGCCCCTTTTTCGGTTCGGCTCGCCAGCATGGTTAGCGGAAAATTAACCCTGCACACCATAGCCTTACGTACATCCCCGGGGTCGCCGGGATCTTGCTTCCCGAGGGGAATCCGATGTTTCGTCTGTTCAAGCGGCAAGGGCCGCTGCTTTGCCTTGCGGCGTTGTGCGGCGCCCTGCTTGCCGGTCCGGTTCATGCGCAGGGTGACCTGCTGGTTGCTCCAACACGGGTCGTCATAAACGGTGGCGGCAATGCCGAGGTTGTCCTGAGCAACATTGGCGAAGCTCCGGCAACCTATCGCATTACACTCGAACTGCGCCGTATGGATGAAAGCGGCGAGTTCCATGACATTGCTGAAGCCGATGCCAGCGATGAGGAACGGCTCGCGCTTGGAATGGTCCGCTATGCGCCGCGCCGCATCACCCTGATGCCGGGTCAGCCCCAGGCGGTGAGGCTTTCGATTCGGCCACCAGAGGGCCTGCCGGATGGGGAATACCGTGTTCACATGGGCTTTCGTGCCGTTCCTACGGCGGAGACTGCGGATTCACCCGCTTCAGATGCCCAAGCCGCCCAAGGCGTCTCGATCAAGCTGACGCCGATCTATGGCATCACGATCCCGGTTTTCCTGCGCAAGGGGATTCTCCAGGCCAGCGCCGGGATTGCCGGGGCAGGTTTGGTCAAGCTGGAAGGGCGGGACTTCCTGCAAATTGTGCTGTCCCGCACCGGAAAGCGGTCGGTCTACGGCGAGCTTACCGGACGGACTGCGCGCGGTGAGGAGGTCTTCTTGTTGCGGGGGGTGGCCATCTATCCGGAGCTGGCTCAGCGACAGGTTCACGTTCCGCTCAGCGCCGAAAAGCTGGCCAGGCTTAAAGGGCCACTTCTTATCGAATACCGCGATCTGCCGGAAAATGGCGGCGCGCTGATCGCGCAAGCAACTGTCAATCTGCCCTGAGGGCGCGCGCCGATTTGGTGAGCGCACCTTGACGTCATGACAGCATGGTTTGCCCGGATCGTCCTTGCTGTGGCCGCTTTTGCGGCGGCGGTGGGCGGCTGTCCGGATCTGGCTTCGGCATCGACCTGGAGGCCGAGCGAGGACGACACCCTCCTGCTGGAGCTGCGCAGCGGTTCCTACATTCTGGGCGAACCGGTGCGCGGGTATCAAACGCCGGAAGGTGTTTGTGTCGATTTTGCCGACGCAATCCAGTCGCTGGACGTGCCGGTGCGTCTCGACAAGAAGTCGCGCCGCGCAACTGGGTGGTTCTTTGCCGAAGACCAGCGGCTGATCGTCGATCGTGATGCCAATCTGGTCCAGGCAGCAGGTCAGAGCCGGGCAATCGGGTCGGGTGAGATCCACGACACGCCCGAAGGGTGGTGCATCGAGCTTGCGACCCTGTCGAAATGGGCTGGCTTACGGTTCCGTGCCGACCTGTCGAACCTCGCAGTTGTGATCGAAAGCGATCGCAAGTTGCCGTTTCTCGAGGCGCTCGATCGCAAACGTCGCGCGACCCGTCTGCAATGCGACTCGAATTTGGCCGGGCAGGGAGAATTCAACCTGGCCAGCCTGCCCCGCGCCAAGGCTCCATATCAGGCGTGGCGCACTCCGTCGGTCGATCTGCAAATTCAGGGCTCGTGGGCATCGGGCCAGGGCTTTGCGTCAAGTTACGAGGCCCTGGCCGGCGGCGAAATGCTGGGAATGAGCTTCTCCGGCAGGCTGGCCGGACGCAATTCGCCCAGTCCGGATTCGTTGCGGCTCAAATTGTACCGCAATGATCCCGAGGCAGGGTTGCTGGGCCCCTTGGGTGCAACCCAAGTCGCGCTGGGCGACGTTGAGGCACCACCTGGCAATCTTACCGGGCAGAGCGCTTATGGGCGCGGCGCCTTTGTTTCGAACCGTCCGCTGCAGCTTGCCTCGCGCTTCGGCCTCACCACCTTGCGGGGCACCCTACCGGCCGGGTGGGATGCGGAACTATATCGCAACGGGATCCTGCGCGCCTACCAGCCGGATCGCGGCGACGGGCGTTATGAATTTCCGGACATCGAGTTGCAGTTTGGCGAAAACGATTTCGAGGTTGTCCTCTATGGCCCGCAGGGACAGGTGCGCCACGAACGATTCAGCCAGAGTGTCGGAACCGGCAATCTGCCGGGAGGTAAGACGTCCTATTGGGCGGGCATCCTTGAGGAAGGAAAGGATCTGACCGGGCTGGGAGCCGCTGCGTATCAGATCCGATCGGGCTGGCGCTGGGGAGTGGGCGTGGAGCGCGGCCTGGATAACCGCACCACCGGTGGCATCGCGTTCCAAAGCCTGTTGCGCGGCGGGCGGCGCAAGCATTTTGCGGAAGGACTGGTGCGCCGCTCGCTCGGCCCGATGCTGCTTGAATTGTCGGCGGCACATCAATTCGGCGGCGGCAATGCCTGGCGCGCGGAAGGTGCCGGGCGGTTCAAGGGCGTGAACTTCACCGGTCATGCCATGTGGGTGAATGGCGAGTTCGATTCTGACCTTGCGCCTGCGGAACAGCGCCGTGAGTTGAGCCTGCGCTTGTCCGGGAAGCTTGGCCTTGGGGCGTGGCACCTGCCGGTCGAGGCAGGGCTACGCCAGACGCTGACGCGTCGGGGGGTAAGGGTGACCGAATTCCTGACGCGAACGTCAGCTCAAATCGGGCGGGCGTCGCTCACCGTAGAATTGCTCAACCGGAGGGTCGCCGGACCCGAACGGCTGGTTGCTGGTGAAGAGCAGGGCAACCGGTTGGGCCTGGTCGGCAATACCCAGATCGGCAAAATGCGGATGCGCGGCCAGGTCGTTGTCGGCCTGGATGGCGGTCACCCGGGTCTTCAGCGTACCCAGGTCGTCGCGGATTTACCTGCGGGTCGGCAGGGCATGATGCGCGCGGCGTTCGACTATGACCATCTTTCCGGGCGGCGGGACTATGCGTTGGGCTATGTTCGGCAATTCCGCCGCTTTGCCCTGCGCGGCGAAGCGAAGCTGGACAGCCGCGGAAATGTTGGTGGCGCCGTGACCTTCGCTTTCAGCCTGGGACCCGATCCGGTCGATGGCGGCTGGCGCGTTTCCCGTGAGCGGCTTGCCGAATCCGGCCAAGCCAGCGTCGAGGTCTATCGCGACGATAACGGCGATGGCTCTCGACAGATCGATGAGCCAGCCGTGTCCGGAGTTTCGGTTGAGGCTAATTTCCGGCGCAGCGAGCGGGCCACCAATGCCAGTGGCCGGACCTTGGTTGACGGGCTTACACCCTATGTCCCCGTCCGGGTGGCGATCGAAACCGGAAGCTTGCCCGATCCCTTGCTTCAACCCAAAGGCGGGGGGATCGTCGTGGTTCCCCGGCCGGGCGTGACGACCAGTATCTTGCTTGGGCTTGCGCCAAGCGGGGAGATCGAGGCCACCCTGCTTGGGCCGGACGGACAACCGCGTGGCGGGATCGGGGTGGAACTGGTCGATGCGTCCGGGGTGGTCGTCCGGCGCGGCCAGAGCGATTTTGACGGTTACCTGCTCTTCGATGCGATTCCTTACGGAACCTATCGCCTCCGCCTGACCGGCCCGGGCGCGGCGAAACTGGGGGCGGCGGCTGAACTGGGCGGACCTTTCCGGATCGGACGGGACCAACCATCGCTTCGCATCGGGCACCTGCGCTCTACGCCTGGCTCCGCTTCGCCAAGCCTTGCTCGAGCGAATTAACCGCGCGGTTAAATTCCGGTTGACCGTGGGGCCTGTGGGGCATTACCCCATCGGCCGATCTTAGTCCTGAGAGGAACCCGCCATGTCGCTCGATTCACTCGCTCGTACCGCCTACACTGAGGACCACGAAGCTTTCCGCCAGACCGTGCGGCGCTTTGTCCAGGAAGAAATCGCCCCGCACCAGGCTGAATGGGCCGATGCCGGAATCGTCCCCAAGTCGATCTGGCCCAAGGCTGGTGAGCTGGGTCTGCTGTGCCCCACCGTTCCCGAGGAATACGGCGGTCTTGGCCTCGATTTCGGCTATAATGCGATCGTTGACGAGGAAAGCGCCTATTACGGCGGCGTGACCACCGGCTTCTCGCTGCAGTCCGACATCGTGGCGAACTATCTGATCGCGCATGGTTCGGAAGAGCAGAAGAAGGAATGGCTGCCCAAGCTGGTCTCGGGTGAAGTCATCACCGCCATTGCCATGACCGAGCCGGGCACCGGTTCCGACCTTCAGGGCATGCGCACCACCGCGAAGAAGGACGGCAACCATTACGTGATCAACGGGTCCAAGACCTACATCACCAATGGGCAGAACGCCGACCTGATCCTGGTCTGCTGCAAGACCGACACCGAAATCCAGCCG
>CAZNBX010000026.1:13033-13481 GCA_964571305.1 uncultured Novosphingobium sp. | reverse complement strand
AAATGGTGCCCAGAAGAGGACTCGAACCTCCACGCCCTTGCGAGCGCCAGCACCTGAAGCTGGTGCGTCTACCAATTCCGCCATCTGGGCACGGGGCAGAAGGTCAAAGCACCTGCTGCCGGGTAGGAGGGCGCCACTAGCGGGGGGGTGTGGGGGTTGTCAACGCCTGTTTCTCGGTTCGCGCAACAATATCGCATTCCCACGCGAAAATGGCTTGCCGGGGGGGCTTGGGTCTGGAACCAATTGCAAAACAGGACCGATCCGAGTCCCTATTTGTCGAGAGGAACTGGCTGTGGCGCATTATGACCTGATCATTCGTGGCGGAACGATTCACGATGGCACGGGTGCGCCTGGGGTGCCGGGCGACGTTGCGGTCAAGGATGGCCGGATCGTTGCGATTGGCCGGGTCGGGGGTGATGCGGACCAGGTGATTGACGCCAGCGGCAAG
>CAZNBX010000026.1:0-13023 GCA_964571305.1 uncultured Novosphingobium sp. | reverse complement strand
CTTTCGCCCTCTTCGGGCCACGGCGTGACCACAGTGGTCATGGGCAATTGCGGGGTCGGCTTTGCACCGTGTCGCCCGGATCAGCGCGAAACGCTGGTCAAGCTGATGGAGGGGATCGAGGATATTCCCGAAGTGGTCATGACCGAAGGCCTGCCGTGGAACTGGGAGACGTTCCCGGAATACCTCGACGCGCTGGCCGAGCGTGAGCTCGACATCGATATCGCCGCCCAGATCCCGCATTCGGCGCTGCGCGTCTATGTCATGGGCGAGCGCGCCGCGCGCAAGGAGCCGCCGACCGGCGAGGACCTGGCCAAGATGCGCGCGCTGGTGGCTGAGGGCATTCGCGCCGGGGCGTTCGGAGTCACCACTTCGCGAAATGTCATGCACCGGACCAAGGCAGGCGACCTGGCGCCAAGCCTCTATTCCGACGTGGATGAGCTCTGCGCGCTGGCGGCTGGTCTGAACGATGCCGACGCGGGCGTGTTCCAGATCATTCCGGCACCGGCTGAACCGGCCGAAGTCGAGTTTCCGATCCTGCGCCAGGTTGCGGAGCAGTCGGGGCGGCCGATCTCGTTCACTCTGCTGGAAGTGCCGAACCAGCCGGGCGAGGGCTGGCGCTATCACCTCGAAGGGCTGGAGCAGGCCGCGCGCGATGGCCTGACCATGCGCGGGCAAGTTGCGCCGCGCCCGGTTGGCATGTTTTTCGGCCTCGACCTGTCGCTGCATCATTTCAGCAGCCATCCTAGCTATAGGGCGATTGCTAACCTGCCGCTGGCCGAGCGGGTGGCAATCATGCGCGACCCCGCGTTCAAGGCGAAGCTGCTGGCCGAGCAGCCTGAGGATAGCAATCCGACCACCCTGATGCTGATCGCGGCTTTCCGCGCCGCCTATCAATGGGACGATGCGCCGAATTACGAACCGCAGCGCGACGACCGCGTCGATGCCCGGGCCGAAGCCGCGGGCCTTTCCCTCGACGAATATGCCTATGACGCGCTGCTCGGCAACGAGGGGCGGGCGGTGTTCTATCTCCCCGCCGCGAACTATACCGAAGGCAACCTGAAGTCGGTGCGCGAGATGCTGGTCAGCCCGCATACCGTCATGGCCCTGGCCGACGGCGGGGCGCATTACGGGCTGATCTGCGACGCCAGCTTCCCGACCTATTTCCTGCAACGCTGGGTCCGCGATGCTGCTCCGGACGAGCGGATCGACCTGGCGGACGCTATTGCCGAACTGACCGGTAAGACCGCGGCGCTGGTCGGGCTGAGCGACCGCGGCCGGATCGCCGTGGGGATGAAGGCCGACCTCAACGTGATCGACCTTGACCAGTTGAAGCTGCATGTGCCGACGATCGAATATGATCTTCCGGCAGGCGGCAAGCGGATGCACCAGAAGGCCGACGGCATTGTCGCCACGGTGGTCTCTGGCCAGGTGACCTATCGCGAAGGCGTCCACACCGGCGCACTGCCCGGGCGGCTGGTGCGGCGCGGCGAATTGGCCGAGGCAGCCTAAGCCACTTCCCCACCGGACAGGCTGGCGATTGCTCCTGCTCCGCCTAGCGCGGCGGGGTGAGTGGGCGTCTGATCCTGATCCTTGGAGACCAGCTAAGCCCCGGGCTGTCCGCGCTGCACGCGGGCGACCGGGCGAGCGACCGCGTGCTGATGGCGGAAGTCATGGCCGAGGCCAGCTATGTCCCGCACCACAAGAAGAAGATCGCCTTCGTCTTTTCAGCCATGCGCCACTTTGCCGAGGACCTGCGGGCTAATGGCTGGCAGGTCGACTATGTGAAGCTGGACGATCCCGGTAATACTGGTTCGTTGGATGGCGAAGTGCGACGTGCGCTCGAGCGGAGCGGGCTGACCCGCGTCCTGGTCACGGAACCGGGCGAGTGGCGCCTGCCGGAGGAAATGCGCGGTTGGCCGGACACGGAAGTGCTGCCCGATGATCGCTTCCTGGCCGACCGCCATGGCTTTGCCGAATGGGCCGAGGGCCGCAAGGGCCTGCGGATGGAGCATTTCTATCGGCTGATGCGGCGCAAGACCGGGCTGCTGATGGAGGGCGACCAGCCGGTCGAAGGGCGCTGGAACTTTGATGCGGAGAATCGCAGCAAGGCGGATCCGGACCTGCTGATGCCGCGCCCGCCACGCTTTGCGCCCGATGCGATGACGCGGGAAGTGCTGGACCTGGTTGCGACCCGCTTTCCCGACAACTTCGGCACGCTGGAGCCGTTCTGGTTTGCCGTGACCCGGGCCGATGCCGAAGCGGCCTTCGATCATTTTTTGCGCCATGCCCTGCCGCAATTCGGCACTTACCAGGATGCGATGCTGGAAGGGCAACCGTTCCTTTATCACGCGGTGATCTCGCCCTATCTCAACGCCGGGCTGCTCGATCCGCTCGACTTGTGCCGCAAGGTCGAAGCGGCGTGGCGGGCAGGGGCCGTACCGATCAACAGCGCCGAAGGGTTCATTCGCCAAGTGATCGGCTGGCGCGAATTCGTGCGCGGAATCTATTGGTGGCAAATGCCCGGCTATGACCGGGTCAATGCGCTTGAGGCACGGCGCGACCTGCCCGCGTTCTACTGGACCGCCGAAACGAAAATGGCCTGCATCCGCGCCTGCGTCGAGCAGACCCGGGACGAGGCCTATGCCCATCACATCCAGCGGCTGATGGTCACCGGTAACTTTGCCTTGCTCGCCGGGATCGACCCGCATCAGCTCCACGAATGGTACCTGTCGGTCTATGCCGATGCCTATGAATGGGTCGAACTACCCAATACCGTGGGGATGAGCCAGTTTGCCGATGGCGGACTGTTGGCGAGCAAGCCCTATGCGGCGAGCGGCGCCTATGTCGACCGGATGAGCAACTATTGCCGGGGCTGCGCCTATGACGTGAAGGCCAAGGCGGGACCCAAGGCTTGCCCGCTCAACCTGCTCTACTGGGATTTCATCGCCCGTCACCGCGAGCGGCTGGTGCACAATCCGCGCATGGCGCAGATGGTCCGCACCTGGGAGCGGTTCGCGCCGGACAAGCAGGAGCAATTACGGCGTGACGCCGGACGCTTTCTGGATTCCCTTGCCTGAACGGCAGCGATCCGAACAATAGCGGACGTTTTCCCAGTCGCGCTCCCACTTCTTGCGCCAGGTGAAGGGCAAGCCGCAGGTCAGGCAGGTCTTGCTCGGCAGGTCGGCTTTTTTGCGCATCTTCGGCATGGGAGGTCCTAATAGGGCAGGTGCGTGCCATCCCACGCGAACAGGCCGCCGCTGTCCGCCGGGGTCAGGCCATCGAGCACGCCCAGCAGGTAGCCGGCGGACTGGTCTGGGGAGAACAGCTTGTCCGGCTGGACCCCGCGCTGGAACGGGGCGGACAGACGGCTGTCGACCGTGCCGGGATGGAGCGCAGCGGCAATCGCCAGCGGGTGGCTGCGCGAAAGTTCGATTGCGAAATTGCGCACCAGCATGTTGAGCGCGGCCTTGCTTGCCCGGTAGGAATGCCAGCCACCGAGACGATTGTCCTCGATCGAGCCGACCTTGGCCGAAATCGCGGCGAAGACAGCGCGGCTGCGGCGCGGCAGGCGCGGCAGGATATGCTTGGCGATCAGCGCCGGGCCGATGGTATTGGCGGCATAGACCTGCGCCATGGCGGCTGGGTCCAATGCGCGCCAGCTTTTCTCCGGGACGACGCCGTGCGCTTCGTCATGGAGCAAGCCGGTGGCCACGATCACCAGGGTAGGAGCTGCGGGAAGGGCTTCAACCGCTCCGACGATGGAGGCTTCGCTGGTCAGGTCGAACTGGAACGGCACTGCGCCTTGCGGCACCAGAGCCGGATCGCGCGCCCCTGCATGGACAGCGCCATAGCTACCGTCGGTGAGCAGGCGCTCGACCATTGCCGCACCAATTGCTCCGCTGGCGCCGAACACGACTGCGGTTCCGGGGCTGTGCTCTTCGCTGACCATGCCAGCGCAATGGCTTTCCAAGCCGCGCGCTGCGACCTGCCGAAACGGGCAGTGGCCCAAGGTCCATGTTGAAGCCATGGGCCAATGCGGGCTTGTGGCAGGCTATGTCGATCAACACCCTGCCGCGCCCGGTTATCGTCTTGGGCCTATCCGGAATAGTCCCGCAAATCGCCTGTCTGGTAGCCGTGCTGCTGTGGCCGGAATGGCGCTGGGTCGCCTTGGCCGCCGCCTGTTTCTATGCGGCGCTGATCTTCTCGTTCCTCGGCGGGCTGTGGTGGATGCAGGCGCTGGTGAAGGATGAACGCCGCTGGCAGCCTTACTTGCTGTCAGTCGTCGCCAGCATCGGCGGCTGGATTGCGCTCTTGCCGTGGTGCCTTGGCTGGACCTGGCCGGGCCCGGCGCTGCTGGCCCTTGGCCTGGCGGTGCTGCTCAGCCCGATGGCTGACCGCCGGCTTGCTGCCTATCTGCCGGTGCCGACCGGGTGGCTGCAACTGCGGGCAATGATGGCAACCGGGCTGGGTGTGCTGACCCTGATCCTCGGCCTGATCGCCTGATCACTTGGCGGTGGAATATTCGGCGCGTTGCTCTGCCGCGCTGAAGTGAACCGCAATCTTTTCGGCAAGCTCGACGCCTGACAGCCAGGCTCCTTCGACTTGCGGGCCCATGCACCAGTCGCCGCAGGCGCCGAGCCGCAACTGGGGGTTCCACTGGTTGGTTCCGTGCTGGCCGAAGGCCAGGGCGAAGCGCCAGCGGTGTGCCTTCAGGAAGCGTGGTTCGGGCAGGGCGGTCCCGCATTCCGCTTCAAACGCAGCGAACAGGTGTTTTGCCACTTCCTCGCGGTCAAGTTCAAGGTGGCGCTGCGACCATTCCGCCCCGGCCTGGATCACCCAGCACTCGGTCGGTCCGCGTCCCGGCTTCGAATTGTTGCGCGCGGCCCAGGTGATCAGGCCGCGATCCTGCAAATAGGCGGGAGCGCCGGCAAGTGGCTGGTCAAACGCGATCATGGCGGTCCAGCACGGGCGCGATCGGGCCGAAGCCGCCTCGCGGGCCATGGCCAGATCGTGCAGCGAAAGCAGCGGTGCGGCTTGTTCGGACGGAATGGCAATCGCCAGGGCCGCGAAGGGCCCCTGGCACAGGCCTGGTCCGGACAGGAACCACGACAGTCCGTCGCTTTCGATCCGCTGCACCAGCGAATTGAAGCGTACGTCGTGCTTGGCGCATTGCGCGGCCACCAGCGCGTTCATGCCGGGCATGCCAACCATCGCGCCCTCGGGCCCTTCAGGCCACGGAGCCAGCAACCCGGCGTGGTTCCACGCAGCGACCTGCCGCATGAAGGCGGCGCTGCCGGGCTTCACGTATTGGCAGCCAAAGTCCCACGCCATGTCGTCGATCTGGAGGGTCGAGAGGCGCCCACCCGGGCGCTTGCCCTTGTCGAACAGGACAGCTTCTATTCCCTCAGCCTTCAACCGTTCGGCACAGGCCAGCCCGGCAATTCCAGCTCCGACAATCGCGACCTTCATGGCAACCCGAACCCGCCTTAGCCGTGTCCCATCAGTGAAAGCACTTCCTTGCGGCTGGTCGGATCGTCGCGGAACACGCCGAGGACCTTGCTGGTCACCATGTCGACGCCGTGGGTGCGCACGCCGCGTCCGGTCATGCAGCCGTGCTGGGCCTTGATCACCACGGCAACACCCTGCGGACGCAGGTTGTCCCAGATGCACTGCGCGATTTCGGCGGTCAGGCGCTCCTGGATCTGCAGGCGCCGGGCATAGCCATGGAGGACGCGGGCGAGCTTGGAAATGCCGACCACGCGGTCGGTCGGAAGGTAGGCAATCGATGCCGTGCCGACGATCGGTGCAAGGTGGTGTTCGCAGTGCGAGTGGAACGGAATGTCGCGCAGCAGAACGACTTCGTCGTATCCGGCGACTTCCTCAAAGGTGCGCTGCAGGTGCACTGCCGGGTCTTCTTCATAGCCCGCGCAGTATTCCTTCCACGCGCGGCCGTAGCGGGCCGGGGTGTCGATCAGCCCTTCGCGTTCCGGGTCGTCACCTGCCCAGCGCAGGAGGGTTCGGACTGCTTCCTGAACTTCCTGAGGAACGGGGAGCTTGTCGCCGGAGGTCTCCGGCACGATATGGCCATGCATGATGTTCATGGGGTGTCCCCGATCTGTTGGTTTTTTGCCGGCCACCAAAGGGAGGGGGTTGGGCGGTTTGGTGACCGGCACAATTGATCTAGGTTTTCGCGGCGCAGTCTGCGATATGGCCAATCGGGCAGTGACAGGGGGAATGCTGGAGTGTTGATGTCGCCGGAGTCCCTTATAGCCAGTAGCAAGGTCGCGGCCGTGGTCAGCGACCCCCGCCAGCCTGACAATCCAATCGTCGCCTGTAATGAAGCATTCATGCAGCTAACCGGTTGCCCTTTCCTGCGCGGCGACCGGACTGAGCCGGAGCAGACCGCGATGCTGCGCGAGGCGGTTGCCGAAAGCCGCCCGGTCATGGTTGAACTGATCAATTACAAGAAGGATGGCACCGCGTTCCGCAATGCGGTGATGATTGCGCCGCTGTTCGACGAGAAGGGCGAACTGGCCTATTTCCTCGGCTCGCAGATGGCGATCGACGACAGCGGGGCGAGCCGGCACGAGCAGGCCCGCGCCCTGGTCGAAGGGCTGAGCCGGCGCCAGCGCCAGATGCTTGAAGCACTCGCCAAGGGCCGGCTCAACAAGCAGATCGCCTATGAGCTCGACTTGACCGAACGGACCATCAAGATGCACCGCGCCGCCATGCTCCGCGCGCTCGGTGTCCGCACCGTGGCCGAGGCCATCCGCATCGCGATCGAGGCGGGCCTCTAAAGGGTCAATGCATCCGGTTGACGGCGAAGCGGGTCAGGTCGCGCAGCGGCATGGCCTTGGCGCCGAATGCCTCCAGCGCCTCGTTGCAGGCTTGTTCCAGCAGGCTGGCATGGTGCGCCGCGCCGTCGAGGCCAAGTAGGGCCGTCGCGCTGCGCCGACCTGCCTCGGGATCCTTGCCGACGGCCTTCCCGACCACTGCGGCGTCGCCAATCGTGTCGAGCATGTCGTCGCGGATCTGGAAGACCAGACCCAGGTTCTCTGCAAAGCGCAGCAGGCGGGCGCGTTCTTCTGCCGAGCAACTGCCGAGCATCGCGCCGGCTTCGACGGCGAAGCGGATCAGCGCGCCGGTCTTGCGGCTTTCGCACTCGAACACGTCTTGCGGCGTTGGCTTGGCCGGTGGGAACAGGTCCATCATCTGCCCCCCGGCGAGGCCGTCCTGGCCGACAGCACGGGCCATTGCGAGGACCAGAGAGGCGCGAACCGTCGCGTCCGGGTGGGTCGCTTCCTCGGCAAGGATTTCAAAAGCGAGGGCGAGCAGGGCATCGCCAGCCAGCACGGCAGTCGCCTCATCGAACTTGCGGTGAAGGGTCGGGCGGCCCCGGCGCAGATCGTCATCGTCCATGCAGGGCAGGTCGTCGTGGACCAGCGACTGGGCGTGGACGCACTCGATTGCGGCCCCGACCCGCAGCGCCTGGGCGTAGCTGCCGCCGACCAGTTCGCTGACCGCGGCGACGAGCAGGGCACGGAACCGCTTGCCGCCGCCGAGCGTGGCATAGCGCATCGCCTCAGCCAGCCGCCGATCCCGCCCACGCGCCTGGCCAATGGCCTTGTCGAGTTCCGCCTCGATATCCTGGCGCAGGCGAGACAGGCGATCCTCAAGCGAACCAGCGAGGCCATCTGGTTCCAGCGCATCGAGGGCGACGGGCTTGAACCGGACCCGCTCCGCTTCGCCTTCAGCCTCGATGATCTCGCAGCCGAGTGCGGAAAGCACCTCGCAGACCCCCGAAACCGAAATTTCCGGCGTGGAAGCCGCAGCGGTCAGGCCGATGGTGGTGGCGGCTAGAACGGCTTCTACCGGCAAGCCATCGTCATCCGGGATCAACTGTGCAGCGCGCGCGCCCGCGGCCAGTGCGACTTCCACCAGGCGCCGCGCGTTGGAGGACATGGCGTCGCCCACGACCAGGACCAGATCGCATTGCGGGGCAATCGCCTCGATCGCTGACTGCCGGTTGGTGGTGGCATAGCAGATGTCGCTGGAGCGCGGTCCGGCGACGTCGGCAAAGTGTTGTTCGATCGCCGCAATCATGGCCGCGGCATCGCGCGCGGAAAAGGTGGTCTGCACGGCATAGGCAATGGCCGTGTTGGGCGGCAGGTCGAGCGTGTCGAGATCGTGCGGCTGGCACACGACCGATGCTGCACCTGCCGGGATCTGGCCCAGGGTGCCGACGATCTCCGGGTGGCCGATGTGGCCGATCAGCAGGATATGCCGACCGGCGCGGTACCAGGCTTCGACCTCGGCGTGGACCTTGGCGACGAGGGGGCAGATCGCATCGACCACGCGCAAGTTGCGGGCTAGGGCGGCCTGGCGCACGGTTCGCGCGCTGCCATGCGCGGAGAGGATCGCGATGGCCCCTGCCGGGATATCTTCGACCTCCTGGACGAACACGGCGCCCTGTTTCTCGAGGCTCTCCACGACGGCGCGATTGTGGACGATGGCGCGGCGGACATAAACGGGTGCGCCGTGGCGCTGCAGCGCCTGCTCCACAACGTCGATCGCGCGCTGGACCCCGGCGCAAAACCCGCGCGGATTGGCCAGCAGAACGGTGCGCTTCTTGACCGGTTCGCTGGGGCCTTTCGCCTTGGTGATCGAACTCGCAGCCATGGAGATCCTTTACCCTCGTAAAGTGCTGTAACATTCCCCAATCGCCCAGCCGCCCTTAGGGACAGGTTGTTTGGCAGTCCCCAGTCCATAGGTGGCGATCATGGCCATTTCCCGCACTGCTATCGTCATCGGTTCCGGCTTCGGCGGATTGGCTCTCGCCATCCGCCTACAAAGTGCCGGCGTTGCAACGATCATCGTCGAGGCGCGCGACCGTCCCGGTGGCCGGGCCTATGTTTGGAAGCGTGACGGCTATACCTTTGACGCTGGGCCAACGGTGATAACCGATCCGGCCTGCTTGCAGGAGCTGTGGGCCCTGTCCGGCAGCGAGATGGCGGACGATGTAACCCTGCTTCCGGTCCATCCGTTCTATCGCCTGCTGTGGAACGACGGGACCGAGTTCGACTATTCGAACAACGAGGCGGAACTGAACGCCGAGATCGCCAAGCTCGATCCTGCCGATGTCGCCGGTTACGCCCGCTTCCTCGAATATTCGAAGGGCGTCTACGAGGAAGGCTACCTCAAGCTGGGCGCGGTCCCGTTCCTCGACTTCACCTCGATGCTCAAGGCCGCACCGGCCCTGGCCAAGCACCAGGCTTGGCGGTCGGTCTATTCGATGGTTTCCAGCTTCGTGCAGAACGACAAGCTGCGCCAAGCGCTGTCGTTCCATACGCTTCTGGTTGGCGGCAATCCGATGCAGACCAGCAGCATCTATGCCCTGATCCACCGCCTGGAAAAGTTGGGCGGGGTGTGGTTTGCCAAGGGCGGCACGAATGCGCTGGTGAACGGCATGGTTGCGCTATTTGAGCGGCTGGGCGGCAAATTGCTGCTCGGCGAGAAGGTCTCGCGGATCACTCACGAAGGCAAGCGCGTGACCGGCGTCGTCACCGCGACGAGCAAGGTACTGCAGGCCGACATGGTCGCCAGCAACGGTGACCTGGTCCATTCCTACGGCCTGATCGAAGGGTCCAGCTATGCTGTGGGCAAGGTCCGCTCGCTGCGCCGCAAGCGCTTTTCGCCCAGCCTGTTCGTGGTCCATTTCGGCCTGAAAGGCAGTTTCCCGGAAGTCGCGCACCATTCGATCCTGTTCTCGGACCGCTATGGCCCGCTGCTCGACGACATCTACAAGAAGGGCACCCTGGCCGAGGACCCCTCGCTCTACCTGCACCATCCCAGCGCGACCGACCCGAGCATGGCGCCGGAAGGCAAGGCGGCGTTCTACGCTCTGGCTCCCGTGCCCCACATGGGCACGGCCCCGGTCGACTGGGAAAAGGAAGGCGAGCGCTACCGCGAGGTGGTGTTGAACCGGGTGCGCGATCTGTTGATCCCGGATCTCTACGACCAGCTCGACACCTGCTTCCACTATACCCCGCAGGACTTCCATAACGATCTGGGCGCGCACCTGGGCAGCGCCTTCAGCCTTGAGCCGGTCCTGACGCAGAGCGCCTGGTTCCGTGGCCACAACCGCGACGACCACTTCCCGAACCTCTACTTCGTCGGCGCGGGGACCCATCCGGGTGCTGGAATTCCCGGCGTGGTCGGCAGTGCCAAGGCAACGGCAAGCCTGATCGTCTAGGCCGCAAACCGGTGCTATGGACGCAGCGATGAACTGGATCGTGCCAAGCCTGATTTTCGTCGCGACCGTCGCGGCGATGGAAGTGTTTGCCTATGTCATGCACCGCTGGGTGATGCATGGCCCGGGCTGGTTCCTTCACGCCAGCCACCACCGCGCGCGGACCGGCCCGTTCGAATGGAATGACCTTTACGCCGCAATCTTTGCCGTGCCGTCGATCGTCATGCTGTGGCTGGGCGTGCAGGGCGGCTGGGGTGATTGGGCCACGGCGGTGGGAGCCGGCATTGCCGCCTATGGGGCGATCTACTTCGGCTTTCATGACTGGATCGTGCATCGCCGCTTGCCGCACCGGATCATTCCGAAAAGCGCCTATTTTAAACGCATCGTCCAGGCGCACCGCCTGCACCACGTGGTGGAAAGCAAGCACGGCACGGTCAGCTTCGGCTTTCTTTGGGCGCCGCCGGTAGAAGAGCTGAAGGCGCAGCTGCGCGCTTCAGGCAAAGGCCGTCTGCGCGAGCCCAGCCTTCAGGACTGACGCGCCCGGGTCCACAGCCCGTCGCGCGGCGCATTCGGCGCAGCCGCGATGGCGCGCAGCGCGGCGAGCCCAAGCAGGCCCAATTTCCCCGCACTGTTGACCCGCACTCGCTGATCCCAAGCCTTGCCCCCAAGCGCAAAGACCTTCTCGCCGATTGCGCCGTAAATGCCATCGGCGGCGAGCACGGCGAGGCGCGAGCGGAAGGGCAGTCGAGCCGCACCGACCCGCGCCGAGCGGCGATAGGGGCGGGACATTTCGACCAGGCGCCTGGCCAGGAACGCGACCTTGGTGCGGTTCCGTGGATCGGCGAGGTCGCGTTCGGTTAGCCCCGCCTCCCGCAACCATTGGGCGGGCAGGTAGCAGCGCCCGACCAGTGCATCGGGCACGACATCGCGGGCAATGTTGGCAAGCTGAAAGGCCAGGCCAAGGTCGCAGGCGCGGTCCAGCGTGTCATCGTCGTCGGGCGCTACCCCCATGACCACGGCCATCATGCAGCCGACTGTGCCAGCCACGTGGTAGCAGTATTGCAGCAGGTCTTCGGTCGTCTCGGGTCGCCAGCCTGCCGCATCAAGCGCAAACCCGGCAAGGTGATCGGCCATGAAGCGGCGCGGCATCGCCGTCTCCTGGGCGACGAGGCGCAAGGCCTGAAAAGCGGGGGGCACCTGCTTTTCGCTGTCCAAGGCCAGCTTGGTCAGAACTTCGAGTTCGGCCTGGGCGGTGTCGGGGTTGGTCAGCGGCGCGGCATTGTGGCCCAGTTCCTGTCCATCGGTCAGGTCGTCGGCGGCGCGGCACCAGGCGTAGAGCAGCCAGGCGCGTTCGCGGGTAGTAGGCGCGCACAGCTTGCTGGCTGCGGCAAAGCTTTGCGAGCCTTGCGCAATCGTGTCGCGGGCGGTGGCGACGATCAGATCGCGCTCGCTCATGACTGCACCAGTGCCCTGATTGCGGCCAGCACCGGCACGGGCGGCCTGCCGGAAAGGATCCGTGCCCGGTCGCTCCAGGTGAGCTGGCCGGCATAGAACCGCGCAATCCGTTCCGGTGGGAGGCAGTAGAAATGGGCGAAGATGCGGTGCCGCTCCTCCGGTGCCGCCGCGCGGAACAGCATCTGGTTGAGCAAGCGAAAGAACCGCGTTTCGCGCCAGTGGCGCATGAACCGGTCGCGGCTCCATTGTGCCAGTGTGGCTCCGTCGAGCGGGCCGGGCAGGGCGGACAGTTCCTCGGCCAGTTGCAGCGCCAAGCCAAAGGAATAGCCCGTGGTGGCGTGGAAGAACCCGCCGGCAAGTCCCAGGCGGGCAACCGTTTCGGCGCGCGGCCAGAACAGTTCCGGGTCGCCACCGATCAGGATGGGCAGGACGCCCGTCTCCTTGCGGAATTCCGGGCCAGCCAATCCACGCTCTGCGGCCAGAGCGCGAACCCGGTTTGCGATGTCCTCAACCGCCAGTTCCGGGCCGTCGCTGTAATAAGTGTCCTCGACCAGCACCCGCTCCGCGCTCATCGGCAGGACATAGACGAAGCGGTAGCCATCGAACTGCGGCACCGTTGCATCCATGATCGTGGCACAGTCCGGTTCGGGCGCACGCGCCGCGAATTCAATCCCGACGAACTTCTGCCAGCCCAGCTCCAGACCGGGCATCGGCCCTTGCGGTCCGCGCGCATCGATGACGGCGCGGGCGGGAATGACCTCTCCAGTGGCAAGTGTCACGCGATCTGCTTCAAGCCGGATTGCTTGAGTGCTCAGCCGATATGCACCGCGCGGCAGCCGCGCTTTCACCAGCTGATCGAGCGCGGTGGAGTGAACGGAATTGTAAGCGACAGGAAGTTCGCGCTCACGGCTCGCAAAGCGCACCCTGTGCCGGGGCCAGCGTACTGGCTGGAGCGCCGCGACCAGATCTTTCGAGGCAACCGGCACGTCACTGTCGAAAAACGACCAGGTATGGTCGCCACCGAAACCGTCGCCGCCTTCGAGCAGCAGAAGTGGGATATCCGGGCGCCGCTCTGCCAGGCGCAGTGCGGCCAGCGCACCAGCCAGCCCGCCGCCGATGATCACAACGGGCAAGTCCTGCGCCATGCTGGGTGTCTAACCGAATTGAGTTGCCAGTCCTAGTATCCCCAAAGTGTAGCCCGTTTCAGTTTGCGCCAGGCGTTGTTGCGCCTATCGTGCGGTCATGTCGCACCTTTCCACCTCTGCCCGCCTGATCCTATCCAGCGCCGTCATGCTGCGCCTGTTTCCGCAGAGTGCCCA
>CAZNBX010000025.1:13095-13730 GCA_964571305.1 uncultured Novosphingobium sp. | reverse complement strand
TTCCGCGGGGGCTGGGAATCGCCGCCCAGGATGCAGCGTTCGGCCGTGTCGCCGTGGTCCTCGAACCGGACCAAGCCGGCTTCGGCATCGACCACTTCAACCGGTACCTGCAAGACCTGCCCGGTCTTGGGGCTGACCGGAAGGACCGGCGAATAGGTCTGGCGGCGTTCCTCGCGCAGGGTCGGCAGCATGATGTCCATGATCGCCTGCCAGTTGCGCAGCACGCCGCGCAGGGCCTCGTCGAACTGGCCGGAATTGTAGCAATCCGAAGCCGAGACAAATTCATAGTCGAACCCGAACCGGTCGAGGAATTCGCGCAACATCGCATTGTTGTGATGGGCGAAGCTCTCGTACTTGTTGAACGGGTCGGGAATGCGGGACAGCGGGTGACCGAGGTAGGCGGTGAGCAGTCCCTGGTTCGGAATATTGTCCGGAACCTTGCGCAGACCGTCCATGTCATCGCTGAACGCCACCAGCCGCGTCGGCGCGCCACCGGTCAGCACTTCATAGAGAGCCATCCCCACAGAATAGAGCTCGCTTCTTGCGTCGAGATTATTGCCCAGGCATTGCTCCGGGCTCATATATGATGGCGAACCAAGCACCTCTCCTGTATTTGTCAATTTCAATGCTCGCTC
>CAZNBX010000025.1:1228-13085 GCA_964571305.1 uncultured Novosphingobium sp. | reverse complement strand
GTCGCTGAAGGCCACCAGCCGGGTCGGGGCCCCGCCGCTGAGCACTTCATAGGCGCGGCGGACCAGCGTGGTGCGCAGCACTTCCTGGAAGGTGCCGATATGCGGCAGGCCCGAGGGACCATAACCCGTCTCGAACAGGACCGGCGAGCCATCCGGTTTACCGTCCGGATAACGCTTCAACAGCTTGCGCGCTTCTTCAAACGGCCAAGCCTTGGAAACCTGTGCGGCGGTAAGGAGTGCTTCGTCGGTCATAATGGCCGCCCTTTCGCGCCAAAGTCGGCCAAGTGCAAGGTGAGATTGCCCTTGCACAACCACCCGGTTCGCGCCCAATGTCCTGCAAAACAATGTTGGGATGAGGACGAAATGCGAATTGCGGCGCGGCTTGCGGCTGGCTTTTTGGCGACCGGATTGAGCATGGCATCACCTGCTATGGCCAAGGACCCTGCCGCAACACTTTGGTACGGCGGTACGATCATCACGATGGACGGTGACAAGCCAACGACGACCGAAGCCGTGGTTGAACGAAATGGCGCGATTGTCTTCGTCGGGCCGGAAGCCGCAGCGCGCAGAGTCGCTGGCAAGGACGCAAAGTCACATGACCTGCACGGCGCGACCATGCTTCCCGGATTTGTCGATGCCCATTCGCATTTCGCGATTGGCCTGCAGACCGCTGGCGGTCTGGACCTGGGCGATCCGCAGACCGGAGATACTGGGTCAGTCCCAAAACTTCTCGCCGCGATAAAACAGTTCGGCGAGACCCTGCCCAAGGGGTCGTGGGTCGTGGTGTGGAAGTACGACGATTCCGCCTTGGCCGAAAAACGTCATCTCACCCGGGCTGAACTCGACGCGATCCTGCCGGAGCACAAGGTCGTGCTCCTCCACGTCTCGTTGCATGGGCTCGTAGCGAACAGTGCAGCCTTGGACGCCGCCGGACTGCATGATGGCATGGCACCGCCTGAAGGCGGCGTGATGCCCAGTGATGCGAGTGGCAAGTTGACCGGGCTGGTCTTTGAAAAGGCGATGATGCCGGTTTCGGCCGTCCTACCCAAACCTTCCGCCGAAATGCGCCTGGCCGCACTCGATCGGGTCCAGATGCTCTATGCCCGCGAAGGGTTCACCTGGGCCCAGGATGGAGCGACCACTCCGGCGGATCTTGCCTTCCTGACTTCTCCGGAAGCGCAGCGGCGACTGAAGATCGATCTGGCCCTGTTGCCATTCGCGATGACCACGCTCGACACGATCGTGCAAAATCCGGCCTATGTTCCGGGAGCATGGTTCGGCCGGGTCAAGCTGCAGGGGATCAAGTTTACCGTCGATGGCTCGCCGCAAGCCCGCACCGCTTTCTTCACCCGCGACTATGCCCTGGGTGCGCCTGACGGCAGTCATCCATGGCACGGCCAGCCGATCGTGCGCGATGCGGAATTCCAGGCCCTGCTACGCAAGGTCCATGATCGCGGTTGGCAAATCTTCGTCCATGCCAATGGCGATGCAGCAATCGACATGGCAATCCGCGGCTTCGATGCGATGGGCATCACCGCCAGCCAGGACCGCCGCCCGATCGTGATCCATTCCCAGTTCATGCGGCCCGACCAACTGCCTGCCTACAAGCGCATCGGCGTTGGACCGGCCTATTTCTCGAACCACACCTATTATTTCGCCGACACCCACCGCCGCAATTTCCCGAATGATGTAGTCGATTTTATCAGCCCCTTCACTGCCAGCCGGGCGATCGGCCTGATCCCGTCCAATCATTCGGACTTTCCGGTCACGCCGCTCAATTCCCGCTTCCAGATCTGGACCGCCATGGCCCGCACGTCGCAGACGGGTGTCGTCAGCGGCGCAGACCAGCGCGAGACCATCTGGAATGCACTGCAGGACATGACCACCGGCCCTGCCTGGCAAGTGTTCGAGGAAAACCGCCGCGGTCGGATCAAGCCCGGATTGCTGGCGGACTTTGTGGTGCTGGATCGCAATCCGCTCACCACTCCGGTGGATCAAGTTCCGCAGATACGGGTATTGGAAACGGTCAAAGAAGGCGAGACCATCTGGAAGGCCGGTTAGCCGCGTCTCAGGATTTGCGCCGCACCCGGCTTGTGCGCGCGGATTTCCTCTTCGCTAAGGCCGCAGATCTCGTGCGGGAAGACCAGCCACTCCTCGGTCTGGTGGACGAAGTAGTCCGGCCTCAGCTGGGTCAGGTTGCGGCTCGGTTTATAATAGGCCGTGGCGATCCGGATCGTCTCGGGCGTGTTGTGACGGCAACGGGCGCGCAGCTCGGTCAGGAAGGCCTGGACCGAGCGGCCGGTATCGAACACGTCGTCGATCACCAGCAGACGGTGCTGCGGATCGAGCACGTCGATCAGGTAGCCGAGGCCATAGACGTGGACTTCCTTCGCCTGCTGATCGATCCCGGTATAGCTGGCGGTGCGGATCGCGATGTGATCGGTTTCCAGCCCATGGTAGGCGAGCAGTTCCTGCACCGCGATGCCGACCGGAGCGCCGCCGCGCCAGATGCCGACGATGTGGGTCGGGCGGAACCCGGAATCGAGCACCAGGTTGGCCAGGGCAAAGCTGTCTTCCAGCAGCCGGTCGGCGGTCAGGTAAAGCTTATCCGCCATGAACCGCCTCGGCGATCTCGCTCAGGTGGCGGGCCTGGTCGGTCAGCGGCAGGAACGAACCGGTGAAGCTGTTCTCGGCCAGCTTGACGATCTCTGCCTCGCTTAGGTCCAGCGCCTCGGCCACGGCATGGAAGTTGGCATTCACATAACCGCCGAAATAGGCTGGATCGTCGGAATTGATCGTTGCTTTCAGGCCAAGTTCGAGCATTCGCCGCACAGGGCTTTGCGTGATGTCCTTGATCACGCAGAGCCGCAGATTGGACAGCGGGCAAACGGTCAGAGTCAGCCCCTCGTCCGCGATGCGCTGGACCAGCGCGGCATCTTCCAGCGCGCGGTTGCCGTGGTCGATCCGCTCCACTTCGAGCAGGTCAAGCGCTTCGTGGACATATTCCGGCGGTCCCTCCTCACCGGCATGGGCAGTAACGTGCAATCCGAGTTCGCGAGCGCGGGCAAAGACCCGCTGGAACTTGGCCGGAGGATGGCCGACTTCGGACGAATCTAGCCCCACCCCGTCGATCCGGTCCAAATGCGGCATGGCCTGTTCCAGCGTGGCAAAGGCGTCCTCCTCGCTCAGATGGCGCAGGAAGCACATGATCAGGCGATAGCTGATGCCAAGTTCGACCTCGCCCTGCTTCAGTGCCCGCTCGATCCCGTTCAGCACGGTTTCGAAGCTGACTCCCCGCTCGGTGTGGCCCTGGGGATCGAAAAAGATTTCGACGTGGCGGACATTGTCGGCATGGGCGCGCTCAAGATAGGCCCAGGTTAGGTCGAAGAAGTCCTGCTCGTGCAGCAGGACCGACATGCCCTGGTAATAGATATCCAGGAAGTCCTGCAGGTTCGAGAACGAGTAGGCTTTGCGCACTTCCTCGGCGCTGGCGAAGGGTATCTTCACGCCATTCCGCTCCGCCAGGGCGAACAGCATTTCGGGTTCAAGGGAACCTTCGATGTGCAAGTGAAGCTCGGCCTTGGGCAGGCGGTCGATCAGGGCAGCGCGAGTGGGATTCGTCGTCATCGCGCCGTGCTGGCGCAGCAAGGCCACGCGGTCAACCGCAAGTAGGGAACCGGAGAGCGCACTCACGTGTTGTTAAAGCGAGCACAACTAACGGAGTTTTTGCCTATGACTCCTCAGCCCCATCACAGCCCGCGCACGTCCTTTGGCGGCCCACGCAAGTCCGCACTCGATCCCGATTTGCGCCGCCAGATCTATGGCCAGGTTCGACCGATGGACTGCGATCTGTCCTGGTGGGAGCGGCTTTTCCGCCGTTAAGGCGCGACGCCTGGGTTTTCGCCGTTCCATTTTCGTTCTAAAGCCGGGGAATGAGCGTCCCCGCCCTTCCCCTTCCTGCAATCCACGCCAGTCACGGCGGATGCTGGCTGCGCGACGGGCATGGCGCGACCCGCACCGTCGCCAAGGGCGAGGCGATTGTCGCCGCCGCCGATACGCCGCTGCTGCTGCTCAATGCCCCGCTGGTGGCAACGCGGCTGGGTTATCCCGACCTGTCCGGCCTCGACCTGCTGGAACTTTACGCCTTCGTCCATCCGGCAAAGTTCGTCGTGCCGACGCCGAAGGGCCTGGCCCACGCGCTGGACCTGCCCGAGCCACAGGGGGATGACGACGTTCCAGCCCTGCTGCAACAGGCCGCAGAAGCTTTGCTGGCGACTTGCGAGCAGTCTGATTGGTCAGAGCGCGAAGGGGCCTGGTCCGCTTTACAGAACCTCACGCGCTTGCGTTGGACCTGGGCCCCGCTCCTGGCCGCGCGGGTAGCGGCACCGGCCAAGGGGGAGCGCTGGCTTTTCGCCCGCCTGCCGGAATGGGAAGAGGCGCCAGAACGCCCGCAGCCGGCACAGGTTGCCTTGCCCGCAGAGGAAGTCACTGCACGTCTTGCGCGGCTGACCGGCAGCGAGGCAGAAAGCCGTCCTGCCCAAGCAGCCTATGCGCAGGAGGCAGGCCACGTCTTCGAACCGCGTCGGCGCGAGGGCCTGCCCCACCTTCTTCTGGCCCAGGCCGGAACCGGGATCGGCAAGACGCTGGGCTACCTCGCACCGGCCTCGCTCTGGGCGGAACGCTCGGGCGGCACGGTCTGGGTATCGACCTATACCAAAGCGCTGCAACGCCAGCTCCGCCGCGAAAGCCGCCGCGCCTGGCCCACCACACGCGCCGATGGTTCGCAGCCGGTCGTGGTGCGCAAGGGACGCGAGAATTACCTCTGCCTGCTCAACCTTGAGGATGCCCTGCAAGGCGGGTTCAACGGACGCGCGGCGATCATGGCGCAACTGATCGCGCGGTGGGCCTCCTACAGCCAGGACGGCGACATGATCGGCGGCGACCTGCCGGGCTGGCTGGGCACCCTGTTCCGCCAGCGCGGGATCAATGCGCTGACCGACCAGTGTGGCGAATGCGTCTACGCCGGGTGCCCGCACTACCGCAAATGCTTCATCGAGCGCGCCTCGCGCGCCAGCGCCCAGGCCGATCTGGTCATCGCCAACCATGCCCTCGTCATGGTCAATGCCGCGCGCGGCCGCGATGCCGCACAGCGCCCGACCCGGATCGTGTTCGACGAAGGCCATCACGCCTTTGAAGCGGCGGATTCGACCTTCGCCGCCGCCCTGACCGGAGCGGAAACCATCGAACTGCGGCGCTGGGTGATCGGCCCGGAACGCGGGTCGAAGGGGCGCAGGCGCGGCCTCTCCGCACGGCTGGCCGATCTTGCCAGCTATGACGAGGCCGGAGCCAAGGCCATCGCTGCTGCGCGCCATGCAGCCGAAGCGCTTCCCGGCGAAGGCTGGATGCAGCGCCTCCACGAAAACCAGCCGAGCGGTCCGCTCGAGGAACTTCTCGCCGCGGTGCGGGCCACGGTTTATGCCCGCGACGAAAGCGGCGGACAGGAAGCGGGCTATGGCCTGGAAACCGAAGCCGCCCAGCTTGATGGCGCATTCGTTGAGCGCGCGGTCGCAGCACAAGCGGCACTGGCCGACCTGCGCAGCCCGCTGATGCGCCTTGGAGTCCGGCTCGAGGCATTGCTGGCTGAACCGCCCGACTGGCTCGACGGTCCGGGACGCGCACGGATCGAAGGTGCGCGCCATTCGCGAGCCTGGCGGATCGACCTGATCGCGGCCTGGGAGGCCCTGCTCGAACGGCTTGGCGGCCCCGCCGATCCCGAATTCGTTGACTGGCTGGCAGTCGAGCGAGCCGAAGCGCGCGAATTCGACATCGGCATCCACCGCCGCTGGCTCGATCCGATGAAGCCCTTTGCCCGCACCGTGCTGGAAGGCGCGCATGGCGTAATGCTGACCAGCGCGACGCTGCGCGACGGTCCCGATTGGGACGCAGCCGTGGCGCATTCAGGTGCGGCGGAACTGTCTGTCGCGCCGCGCCTGTCGAGCTTTGAAAGCCCGTTCGACTATGCCGGACAGGCCGAAGTCCTGATCGTCACCGACGTGCCGAAGGGCGATATCTCCGCGCTCGCCGGAGCCTATGCCCGCCTGATCGAAGCCGCTGGTGGCGGGGCGCTCGGCCTGTTTACCGCGATCCGCCGCCTGCGCGCAGTTCACGGCCGGATTGCCGACCGGCTCGCGCGCGGCGGTCTGCCGCTTTTCGCGCAGCACGTCGACCCGCTCGACCCCGGCACCCTGGTCGACATTTTCCGCGACGATCCCCGCGCCAGCCTGCTGGGCACCGACGCCCTGCGCGACGGGGTCGACGTCCCAGGCCACTCGCTGAGACTGGTGGTGATGGAACAGGTGCCATGGCCCAAGCCATCGATCCTCCACCGCGCCCGGCGGCTAGCCGGCGGCGGGCAAGCCCACGATGACCGGATCATCCGGGCCCGGCTCGCCCAGGCCTTTGGCCGTCTGATCCGCAGCAAGAACGACCACGGAATGTTCGTGGTTCTCTCGTCCGCTTTCCCTTCGCGCCTGCTCTCCGCTTTCCCCGCTGGCACGCCTGTCACGCGCCTGACACTTGATGAGGCTTTACAACGCGTCGCTGCCGGTGTTTCAGGGCAGCCCGCGCAGCAAGAGATAGAAACTTGAAAATTCTCGGCCTCTTCCGTCACGCCAAGTCCGACTGGCAAGATCCCCGCGCCCGCGATTTCGACCGCCCGCTCAATGGCCGCGGACGCCGGGGCGCGGCGGTCATGGGCCGCCATATCCGCGATCATGGCGTTCGCTGGGACCGGGTCATCGCCTCCCCCGCAATCCGCTGCGCCGAGACGATCGAGATTGCCAGCGAGGCCTCCGGCCGCCCGGTCGCGGTCAACTGGGACCGCCGCATCTATCTGGCAAGCAGCGCCACCCTGGCTGACTTACTGCGCGAAACCGAGGGCGATCCCAAGTCGGTCCTGATGGTCGGGCACAACCCCGGCCTGGAAGACCTGATCTTCGATCTGGTTCCGGACGATGGTTCCAGCCCGCTGCGCGACGTGGTGGAAGTGAAATTCCCCACCGCCGCCTATGCCGTGCTGGAACTGAACATCGACCGCTGGGCCGACCTGGCGGACAAGTGCGCACGGCTGGTCCACCTGACCCGTCCGCGCGATCTGGATCCAGAGCTGGGCCCCGGGTCGTTCTGATCGCGTCAGGCCTGGTGGATCGCCTTGGTCACAAGGTAGCTGTCCATGCCTTCCGGGCCACCTTCGCTGCCAAAGCCGGAATCCTTGACCCCGCCGAACGGCGCATCGACAGCGCTGACGGCGAAGGTGTTAAGCCCGACCATGCCGCTTTCCAGCGCATCGCCCAGCAGGTTGGCGGTGCGCAGGTTCTGCGTGAAGGCGAATGCGGCAAGGCCGTAGGGCAGCCGGTTCGCCTTGGTGATAGCATCGTCCAGGTCGGCAAAGGGAGCCGCCACGGCGACCGGGCCGAAGGGTTCGTTGTTCATGATGTCGGCATTGTCGGGGACGTCGGCCAGCAGCGTCGGCTGGAAAAAGAACCCGGCATTGCCGCGCTTGCCACCGGCGCGGACCTTGGCGCCCTTTGACGCCGCATCCTCGACCAAGGCCTCAATAGCACCAGGGCGGCGAACATTGGCCAGCGGCCCCATCTTGCTCTCGCTGTCGA
The DNA here is from genome assembly GCA_964571305.1 of uncultured Novosphingobium sp. Classification (GTDB taxonomy): domain Bacteria; phylum Pseudomonadota; class Alphaproteobacteria; order Sphingomonadales; family Sphingomonadaceae; genus Novosphingobium. The sequence goes on along the minus strand of CAZNBX010000025.1, from coordinate 5,415 downwards.
GCCCGAACCCGGCTGTGACGCCCTGGGTCCGCTCGGCAAAGCCATCGACGAAACGCTGGTAGATCGATTGCTGGACATAGAACCGCGTCGGGCTGACGCAGACCTGTCCGGCATTGCGGAACTTCTGCGGCACGACGAGGTCGAGCGTCTTTTCCAGGTCGCAGTCCTCGAACACCAGGACTGGGGCATGACCGCCCAGTTCCATGGTGACCCGCTTCAGGCTGTCGGCCGCAAGCCGCATCAGGTGTTTGCCGACCGGGATCGAGCCGGTGAAGCTGACCTTGCGGATCACCGGGCTGGCGATCAGATGGCGGCTCACCGCATCGGGCACGCCGTGGACCAGCTGCGCCACGCCCGCAGGCAGGCCCGCATCGGCGAGGCAGCGCATGATTGCCCCGGTGCAGCCCGGCGTTTCCTCGGGCGGCTTGGCAATGACCGAGCAGCCCACGGCGAGCGCCGGAGCCAGCTTCTTCGCCATCAGGTAGACCGGGAAGTTCCATGGGCTGAACGCAGCGACCGGGCCCACGGGCTGCTTGATCACCATGGCGCGCTGGCCGGTCGGGCGAACCAGCACGCGGCCATAGATCCGGCTCGCTTCTTCGGCACACCAGTCAAAGATCTGGGCGCTCGACAGGACTTCGGCGCGGGCCTCCGCGATCACCTTGCCCTGCTCCAGCGTCAGAAGCGTCGCGATGGATTCGGCCCGCTCACGGATCAGCGCCGCCGCCTTTTTCAGCACGGCAGCGCGCTGTTCGACAGGAGTGGACTTCCACAGGGCAAAGCCGGTCTCTGCCGCAGCGAGCGCCGCATCGAGGTCAGCCGGAGTGGCCAAGGGAACTTCGGCGATAGTGTCGCCGCTGGCGGGATTGACGACCGGGAACAGGTCACGGCCTTCGCCGATCTTCCAGCCGCCATTGATGAACAGGGCCAGGTCTGCGTCGTACTGATTCATTGGGAGTTTCCTCACTTTCGTGAGGACACACTAAGCCTGCTGCAAAGCCTTGGCCAGAGTGGAGCGCAGCGAAATCAGCTTCGCCCGCAGCGCAAAGTTGGCCGTATCAGCCGGAAGCGGAGAAGCTTCGGTGACCGCGGCGATTGGAGCAGCGGGAGCCTGTGCGGCACCCGACTGCAAGGCCTTCTTCGCCCCCTTCAGCGTATAGCCTTCGCGGTGGACCAGCCGGTCGATCGTTTCGACCATCTGGACATCTTCGGGACGATAGTAGCGCCGCCCGCCGCTACGCTTCAGCGGCTTGAGCATCGGGAATTGCTCTTCCCAATAGCGCAGGACATGCTGGCGGATGTTCAGCGCCTTGGCGACTTCGCCAATCGTGCGCAGGGCACCGGGATCCTTGCCGTCGGCAAAACCAGCAGGCTCTGCCGGCGAATCAAGGATCTCGTCCGAATTCATCCCTTGGCAATCCGCTCTTTCAGCATCTGGCTGGCGCGGAAGGTCATGACGCGGCGCGGCGTGATCGGCACTTCAACGCCGGTCTTCGGGTTGCGACCAATGCGCTGGGCCTTGTCGCGCAGCAGGAACGTGCCAAATCCGGAGATTTTCACGTTTTCGCCCTTCTCCAGAGCGTCGGACATGTGATCGAGAATGGATTCGACCATACCAAGTGATTCCGAGCGGGAGAGACCCAGTTTGCGGTTAAGAGCTTCGGCGAGGTCGGCGCGCGTTAGAGTAGACATGGGTGCAGAACACCTTTTCCATCAGAGACGCGACCTCTTGATTCGGAAGATGGCAAATTTGTCGTCGAATTGCAACGCGCTGGCTGGATAACGCGTGGTTATCTGCCGCCTACTAGAAACGTACTAGGCTGGCTCCCCAGGTGAAGCCACCGCCCATGGCTTCCAGCACGATAAGGTCGCCGCGCTTGATGCGTCCGTCGCTGACCGCACAATCCAGCGCCAGCGGCACCGAGGCGGCTGAGGTATTGGCATGGCGGTCCACTGTCACCACCACCTTTTCCGGGGGAAGACCGAGCTTCTTGGCCGTGGCATCGAGGATGCGCTGGTTGGCCTGGTGCGGCACGACCCAGTCCAGGTCAGCGGCAGAAAGTCCGCATTCCGCCAATACGTTACCCAGCACGTCGGCAAGATTGACGACCGCGTGGCGGAAGACTTCACGGCCCTTCATGCGCAAGTGGCCGACGCTTTGCGTGGTCGAGGGACCACCGTCGACATAGAGCAGTTCGTTGTGCGCGCCGTCGGCATGGAGATGGGTGGCCAGGACGCCCGGGCCATCTTCGGCAACGTCGCGCGCTTCCAGGACCACTGCCCCCGCCCCGTCACCGAACAGGACGCAGGTCGTGCGGTCTTCCCAGTCGAGCAGGCGGGTCATCGTTTCCGCACCGATCACCAGCGCGCGCTGTGCCATTCCGGCGCGGAGCATCGAATCCGCGACGCCCAGGCCATAGAGGAAACCCGAGCAGACCGCGGCAACGTCAAATGCGATGCCACCGTTGGCACCGATGGCATCCTGCACAATCGTGGCCGTCGCCGGGAAGGTCTGGTCCGGCGTGGTCGTCGCCAGAACGATCAGCCCGATCTGCGAGCCTTCCACCCCGGCCGCAGCCAGCGCCTTGCGCGCAGCTTCGATTGCCAGGGTCGAGGTCGTCTCCCCCTCGCCCGCGATATAGCGCTGGCGAATGCCGCTGCGCTCTACGATCCATTCGTCGCTGGTATCGACGGTTTGCGCGAGTTCGTGATTGGTAACTACGCGTTTCGGCAAGGCGGAGCCTGTGCCGGCAATAACGGATCGACGTGTCATAATGCTGCCTTGGGGACCGTACGCAAGTTATCGGCGCCAAGCCGGGCCAGGTCGGCCATGATGCGTTCGGTCAGGTTTTCCTCAAGCAGGCGCGCGGTGACGGCGACCGCATTGGCGACTCCCAGCGCACTCGCGGAACCGTGGCTTTTCACCACGACGCCATTGAGGCCGAGGAAGACCGCCCCATTGTGATTGTTCGGATCAAGATGGTGCTTGAGCAGTTCGGTCGCCGGCCGCGAAACCAGGAAACCAACCTTCGAGCGAAGCGAACTGGTGAACGCCCGGCGCAGCAGGTCAGCGACGAAACGCGCGGTACCCTCTACCGCCTTAAGCGCAATGTTGCCGGAAAAGCCGTCGGTGACGATGACGTCGACGTCGCCGCCGCCAATCTTGTCGGCCTCGACGAACCCGTCGAAAGTCATCGAGAGTTCCGCCGCAGCCGCCTTGAGCTGCGCCGCCGCCGTCTGCAGATCCCCGGTTCCCTTGGTTTCCTCGGTCCCGATGTTGAGCAGGCGCACCCGCGGCGCTTCCTGACCGGTGACGATGCGCGAATAGGCAGCGCCCATGATCGCGAACTGCACCAGGTTGCGGGCATCGCATTCGGTGTTGGCGCCAAGGTCGAGCATGACCAGGTCATTGTCGCCAAGGGTTGGCAGCAGGGCGGAAAGCGCGGGCCGGTCGATCCCGGGCATGGTGCGCAGCGCGAGCTTGGCCATGGCCATCAGCGCGCCGGTATTACCGGCGCTGACGGCGGCACCGGCATCGCCGGTCTTTACCGCGTTGATGGCAAGGCCCATCGACGTGGTCTTGGCACGGCCGCGCGCCTGGCCGGGGGCGGGGTGGCCGAGAAATCGTGGTCGCGGATTTTCACGGCATACTGGCTGGGACGCTCGTCGCCAGCCACGACATCGTCGCAATGGAGGATTTCGGACGCCCCGCGCAGGTTCGGGTGATTGTCGAGCGCGGCCTTGATCCGCGCTTCGTCACCCACCAGCAGGAATTTGAAGCGGTCGTGGCGGCGCCGTGCGAGCGCCGCCCCTTCGACCATCACGCGCACGCCTTCATCTCCGCCCATCGCATCAACGGCGATACGCGGCAGGCTCATGTGCGATTACTCCGGTAAAAAGGGCTTAGAGCCCGACCGCGATGATCTCGCGCCCGTTGTAGTGGCCGCAAGCGTCGCACAGGTTGTGCGGGCGCTTCAGTTCGCCACAGTTGGGGCATTCATGGAAAGCTTCGACCTTCAGCGCATCATGGCTGCGGCGCATGCCCCGGCGGGAGGGCGAAGTTTTTCTTTTGGGGACAGCCATTGCGGCACCTGTTCCTGCAAATTCTAGACGTCTAAGAAGGCCGCGCTAGGCATTGAAGGCCGGGCGGAGCGAAGGCGCGCCTATACAGATTCTGTGGCGGGTTG
>CAZNBX010000025.1:0-1218 GCA_964571305.1 uncultured Novosphingobium sp. | reverse complement strand
GGTGAGGGGCTGGTTTTTCTTTGGGGGACAGCCATTGCGGCACCTGTTCCTGCAATTAGTCAAAAGTTCTAGTGTGACCGCGCTTAAACCCGAAGGCCGGCGACACGCGAAGGCGCGCCTATAGCGAATTCGCCGGAGGTTGCAAGCACGATGGCTCCATACCGGAGCGAAGAAAACAGGGGAGAACGAAATGATCCTGCCTACCACTCTCGCAATGGCTGCTGCGGCAGCCCTGATCAACATCTGGCTGGCAATCCGTTGCGGCCGGGTGCGCGGCAAGGAAAGCATCAGCATTGGCACCGGCGGCAGCGACCTGATGGAGCGCCGGATGCGCGCCCAGCTCAACTTTGTCGAGAATACGCCGTGGGTCCTGGCCCTCGTCGCGCTGCTCGAACTCGCCGGAAAGGGCGGACAATGGCTGGCCATAGTCGCCGCCGTCTACATGCTGGGCCGCATTGCCCACGCGCTGGGCATGGACCCCGATGGCTTTGCCAAGGGCCGCATGATCGGCACGCTGATCACCATGCTCTCGCAGCTTGGCCTCGCCATCGTGGCCGCGCTCGTCCTGCTGGGGATGATGTAATTTTCAGCTCAGCAAGTAATCGCTGACGAATCCATTGACCTGTCGTTCCCGGCCAAAGGTGCTGGTTGGCCCATGGCCGGGAATGAAGGTTACGTCATTGCCCAACGGCCACAGCTTCTGCGTGATCGAATCGATCAGCTGCTGATGATTGCCGCGCGGGAAATCGGTCCGGCCGATCGATCCAGCGAACAACACGTCGCCAACAATCGCCAGGTGGCCGAGCGGATAGTAGAACACGACATGGCCCGGCGTGTGGCCCGGGCAATGTAGCACCTGCAGCTCCTGCTCCCCGACCGTGACGGTATCCCCGTCCTTGAGCCAGCGATCCGGCTCAAAGCTTTCGGCATGCATGCCCCAGCGCTTGCCATCGTCGTCGAGCTGCTCAATCCAGAACCGGTCATCTTCATGCGGGCCTTCCACAGGAACGCCCAGTTCCTTGGCGAGAATCCCGGTTTGCCCGCAGTGATCGAGGTGGCCGTGAGTGACCAGCAGCTTCTCGATCGTCACCCCGACCTTGGCCACGGCAGCCTTCAGCTTGTCGAGATCGCCGCCCGGATCGACCAGCGCCCCTTTCATCGTCTTGGTGCACCAGACCAGCGAGCAATTCTGCTCAAGCGGGGTAACCGGCACAATGC
>CAZNBX010000024.1:291-13993 GCA_964571305.1 uncultured Novosphingobium sp. | reverse complement strand
TACGAGAACGTCGCCTATGGCCCGCGCATCCACGGCCTCGCCAACGGCAAGGCGGAAATGGACGCGATCGTCGAAAAGTCGCTGCGCCGGGCCGGCCTGTGGGACGAAGTGAAGGATCGTCTCGGCGATGCCGGGACGGCCCTGTCCGGCGGCCAGCAGCAGCGCCTGTGCATCGCCCGCGCGATCGCGGTCAGCCCCGAAGGGATCCTGATGGATGAGCCGTGCTCCGCGCTCGACCCGATCGCCACCGCGCGGATCGAGGAGCTTATCGACGACTTGCGCGGCCGCTATGCGATCGTGATCGTCACCCACTCGATGCAGCAGGCCGCGCGCGTTTCGCAGCGCACGGCCTTCTTCCACCTCGGCAAGGTCGTTGAATACGGCCCGACCGAGCAGATCTTCACCAATCCGCGCGAAGAGCGCACCAAGGATTACATTACCGGACGTTACGGGTAAGGAACGCACGATGGCCGAGCATACAGTCAAGGCATTCGATACCGAAATCGGCCAGCTTCGCGGGCTGATTGCGGAAATGGGCGGCCTCGCCGAAGTGATGATCCGCGATGCGGTCGATGCCCTCGCCCGTTCAGACGAGGCGGCGGCCCAGGTCGTGGTTGATTCCGACAAGAAGCTGGACGCGCTAGAGGCCGAAGTGGATCGTCTGGCCGTTCGCGTGATCGCGCTGCGTGCGCCGATGGCGGATGACCTGCGCGACGTGATCGCGGCGCTCAAGATTTCCGGCGTGATCGAGCGGATTGGCGACTATGCCAAGAACATCGCCAAGCGCGTCGGCGATATCGAGCGGTCGAAGTTGGGCCCGCTCACCCTGATCCCGGCCATGGCCGAGATCGCCCAGGGCATGGTCCGCGACGTGCTCAACGCTTATGGCGCGCGCGATGCCGAACTGGCGGTCGAAGTCATCCACCGCGATGAGAAGCTCGACAACTTCTACGACAGCCTGTTCCGCAACCTGGTTGCCCACATGATGGAAAACCCGGCGACGATCAGTTCGGCGGCGCAGTTGCTGTTCGTGGCACGCAACCTTGAGCGGGTGGGCGACCACGCGACCAACGTAGCCGAAATGGTCTACTTCGCCGCGACGGGCCTCTATCATTCGGAGCGCGAGCTGCCGGGCGGCGACGAAAAGGTGATCTGATGCAGCCTACGGTGCTTATCGTCGAAGACGACACCGCGCTGTCTGAACTGCTGCAATGGCACTTCAATTCCGAAGGCTATGACGTGCGCGCGACCGCCGATGGCGAAGACGCGCTGATCATGGTCCGCGAGGAACTGCCCGACCTGATCGTACTTGACTGGATGATCGAGTCCCTGTCGGGCGTGGAAGTGTGCCGCCAGTTGCGCAAGGCCAAGGAAAGCGCCCGCGTGCCGATCATGATGCTGACCGCGCGGGGCGAGGAAGAGGACAAGATCCGCGGGCTCAAGACCGGGGCCGACGATTACCTGACCAAGCCGTTTTCCCCGCGCGAACTGCTCGCCCGGGCCGAGGCCCTGCTGCGCCGCAGCCGCCCCGTTTTGGCCGGGGAATTGCTGGCCTTCTCCGATCTCGAACTGGACCCTGCCGCGCACCGGGTGAAGCGTGCTGGCGAAGTGTTGCACTTGGGGCCGACCGAGTTTCGCCTGCTCCGTCATTTCATGGAAAAGCCGCGGCGGGTCCATTCGCGCCAGCAACTGATCGACGCGGTCTGGGGCATGGACAAGGAAATCGACGAGCGCACGGTCGACGTCCATATCCGCCGCCTGCGCCAGGCGCTGGAGCGTCCGGGCAGCCCGGAACTGATCCGCACTGTCCGCTCCGCAGGTTATGCAATGGACGACGCGGCCGGATAGTCAGGACTTGACCTGATCGCGGGCTGGCCGCACCGCGAAGGCCATGATCCTGTTTTTCGCCGCCTCCATCGCCATGTTCCTGCTTGGCAGCGGCGGCCGCGATCAGGTCTTGATCGCAGCACTAGCGACCAAGCTTGGCAGGCGCGCTTCGTTGTTGGTGGCTGGTCTCGTCGCAACCATCCTGGCCAGTTTCGCCATCACCTGGCTTGCGGCATGGACCGGTAGCGGGCTGGGCGAGCGATTGGCAAGCCAGCTTGCGATGCTCGCCTTGTTACTGGCAGGGCTGCAAATGGTTTGGGCCAGAAAAAGCCGCATCCCGGCCGAACCGACCCGGTCACTGGGCGCGATAACGCTGGCTTTCGTGATTTTGCAGATTGCCGACCCCGTTCGGTTGGCCATTCTGGGCCTGGGCTTCGTCAAGTCAGGCAATCTTTACCAAATTGGGGCCGGGCTGGGCGCTGCAGCCGCGATTGCCGCTGGCTGGTTCGCGAACGATGGCCTTCCGCTCGGCCTTCTTAGGCGGGTGCGAAAGTGGCTCGGTATGGGCTTGATCGCACTGGCAGGAACTTTGCTGCTGACTCAGCGTTAATCGCTAATGGCGATCATTGTTAGCATTTCAATCGCCTGGAGCGATTGGACGACCTGCCTTACAAGAGCGCCATTCGGGAGATATCATCATGACCGCAGCGACCAGCAATACCCAGACCGCCCTGACCGACAGCCTCAATCGCCTCCTGGCTGATTGTTTTGCGCTCTATTTAAAGACCAAGAATTTCCATTGGCATGTGCGCGGTCCGCAGTTCCGCGACTTGCACCTGCTGTTCGACGAGCAGGCTGCCGAAATATTCACCCTGACCGACCTTGTCGCTGAACGCGTGCGCAAGAACGGTGCAACTACACTGACCTCGATCGGCGCGATTGCCGCGCAAAGCCGCATTGGCGACCAGGACGACGCCAACCTTTGCGCCGAGAAGATGATTGCCGAACTGGCCGAGGATAACCGCACGCTGATTGCTGCGCTTCGCGAAGCAAAGGCGGCGGCCGGTGCCGCAGGCGACAACGCTACCGAAGGCGCTGTGGACGACTGGACCGACCAGGCCGAGCAGCGCGTGTGGTTCCTCACCTCGCTTCTCGCATAGCATTGCACAGCCGTTCCGCAGCGATGGCCTTGCTGCTATCGCCTCGGTCATGAGCAAGGCTGAAATCATTCCGGGTGCGAGCGATGTCGAGATCGCCCGCTGGCTGTACGAACGGCTGGAGCAGGCTCTGGCAGCGACCAGCGGTCAGGTTGCGATCACCATTCCGGGCGGGTCGACACCTTTCCCGATCCTGGCGAAGCTCGCCGAACTGGGTCTTGATTGGAGCCGGATCGCGGTCTGGCCCGGCGATGACCGGATCGTCCCTGAGGATCATCCAGCTAGCAATGTCGGCCGGATTCGCGCTGCGCTCGAACCGCTTGGCGCCCGGATCGTGGCTCTGGCGGAAGGGCTGAGTCCGCCGCATTTTGCGCTCGCCTGGTTGGGCATGGGCACAGATGGCCACATCGCCTCGCTGTTTCCGAATACCGACCCACAAGTCGACGATGGCCAGCTACTGCGGCGCTTGACTCCCGATCCCTTGCCGCCCGAAGCACCGTTCGATCGTCTCAGCCTGACCATGCCCGCGCTGCTAGCCAGCGATGCGCTGGTCTTCGTCATTCGCGGAGCGGAAAAGCAGGCGCTGTTCGAAGCGGCCCTGGCGGGCGAGCATGATTTGCCGGTTGCGCGGCTGCTGGGCGCAGCGCATCAACCGGTGACATGCTTCACCTGATCCCACCTCCGCTCCATCGCACCGGCCTGCGCTTGGCCCACGCGGTGCGCAAGCACTGGTGGCGGCTGGCCAAGGTGCAGCTTAACGGTTGCCGGGTGCTGGCCTTCGATGAAGCCGGACGATTGCTTTTGATCCGCCATTCCTATGGCAGTGGCAACTGGATGTTGCCTGGAGGCGGCATTGCCCGAGGTGAAGAACCACTGGCGGCGGCGCAGCGGGAACTGGCCGAGGAAACAGGCTGTAGCTTGCAGGACGCCTTCGCTCATTCGGTGGTTGAAGAGCCGCTTTATGGGACCACCAACCGCGTCCACATGATCGCGGGCAGGGCAGTAGGCCGGCCCAGACCGGATGGACGCGAAATCATCGAGCTCGGCTTTTTCGCGCGCGATGGCTTGCCATCGCACCTCTCGCCCGCAGTGGTCAGCCAGATCGACGGATGGTTTGAGGCGTTTGACCTGAACGGCAGAGACCAAGCCTAGCCCTTGTTCGCGTTCTCCACCGCATCATAGGCGGCCTTACCCAATTCGTTGCACGGGCCCAGATCGCGTTGCATCAATTCCTGCGCCGCTCCTTCGCGGGTGAATGACTGCGCCATTGCCTCGTTCTGGGCGAAGACGTCTTCCTGGACCTTCTTTGGGTCGGTCTGGTTCATTGCCGCAGCAACCATGGTCAGAGCGGCAGCCTGGGCAATGAAGGTTTGTGCCTGTGACTTCACTTCCGGCTTGTCCCTGTCCTCTCCCGCGCCAAGCACCTGGCCGAGCATGACATTGAGCGCCGCGCAGTGGGTGAGCCGCGGGTATGACACGTCATTCTCTTGTGCAGCTTGAGCCTGCGCCGCACCGGGCAAGATCGTGGCCAGCAGTGTGGTTACGGCAGCAAAGGCCAAAAGATTTCTTTTCAACGGGCGTTCCTATTCGCGGATTGCGGTGGCGCTTGGACCCGGCCGAAGGATGCACCCTGCGGAAAGGACAAGAGATGATTTGCGTTAGTTTCAGGAAAGAGGCGCGCCTTGTCCAACACAAATGCCATCATGGTGCGTCAGAAGGGCAGTTCGCTCTGGACCTGGCTGTGAGGCATTGGCGCCAAGGGTTCATCTTCTTCCAGCGCGGACAGGGTCAGACCGACCAGCCGCACCGGTTGGGCGAGAGGGAGCAGTTCGTCGAGCAGTTCATGGCCGATCCACGAAAACTCTTCCAGGCTCACGACCGGCTGGGAAAGGCTGCGGGAACGGGTCAGGTTGGTGAAGTCCTGATGCTTTAGCTTGAGCGTGATGGTGCGCCCTTTGGCTTTGGCGCGTTCGATCCGGGTCCAGCTCAGCGCGATGATCCGCTCCAGCACTTCGCGCAGCGCCGCGCCGGATGAGATGTCCTTGTCGAGCGTGCGCTCGGCGCCAACCGACTTGCGCGGGCGGTTGGCCTTGACCTGGCGCAGGTCGATCGCCCGCGCCGCCTGATAGAGATAGTCGGCCTGGCTGCCGAAGTGCTGGCGAAGGAAATGGATATCGCAAGCGGCAAGGTCCGCGCCGGTCTCGATGCCCAGGCTGGTCATTTTCTCCGCACCGCGCGGGCCAATGCCGTGGAACCGCCGGACCGGCAGTGCGGCGACAAAGGCCGCCCCCTCGCCGGGCCGGATGATGCAAATTCCGTCGGGCTTGTTCTGGTCGCTCGCCAGCTTGGCGAGGAACTTGTTGTAGGACACTCCGGCACTCGCGGTCAGGCCGGTTTCCTTCCTGATCCGTTCGCGGATCAACTGTGCGATGCGGGTGGCCGAACCGATCCCGCGCAGGTCTTCGGTCACGTCGAGATAGGCCTCGTCGAGGCTGAGCGGTTCGACCAGCGGGGTGTAGTCGAGGAAAATGTCCCGGATCTGGTGCGAGATGGCGGTGTAGACCGGGAATCGCGGCGGGCGGAATATCAGCTGGGGGCAAAGCCGCCTTGCCGTGATCGAGGGCATGGCGGAGCGGCAGCCGAACTTGCGCGCTTCGTAGGAACAAGTGCTCAAGACGCCGCGTGCGCCATCGCCTCCGACCGCCACCGGCTTGCCGCGCAGGCTGGGGTCGTCGCGCTGTTCGACGCTGGCGTAGAAGGCATCCATGTCGATATGGATGATCTTGCGCAGCCCGCTCGCCGTATCGACGTGGTCCTCGGTCTCTGGCGGCGCGGTGCTCATCCTTTTGCCTTACTCCCCTGTGCCTGCATACGAAAAGAGCGATTAAAGGGGTGGCATTGCAGCAGCGGAAGGGCCAATGCCCGCTGGTGCCTGCAAAATCTGCCACATCTGCGCCCGATCGGATCGGAGAGCGCGAATTCATTGCCCTGATGGCGATGATGATGGCGCTGCAGGCGCTGGGCATCGACGCCATGTTGCCCGCGCTGGACAGGATTGCCCGCGATATGGCTGTGGCCGATCCAAACCAGCGACAGTTGGTTGTTGGCGTGTTCCTGTTTGCCGCAGGGTTCGGCTCCCTACTGCCCGGGGTCCTGGCTGACCGCTATGGCCGACGCCCGGTCCTGCTGACCTGCTTTGCCGGCTACATTATCCTTGCGATTGGCTGTGCGCTCGTCACCAGTTTCTCGATGCTGTTGGTGCTGCGCGCCTTGATGGCGGTGGCCAGCGCCGGACTTGCCGTCTTGCCCAGCGCGATCATCCGCGACCGTTTTGGCGGCGACCGGATGGCGCGGACCATGTCGACCATCATCGTCGTCTTCATGTTCGTGCCCATGATCGCCCCCAGCTTTGGCCAGGCCGTGCTGCTGGTCGCCAGCTGGCGCTGGATTTTTGGTGGCATGGCCCTGATGGCCCTGATGGTCGGGACCTGGATGTTCCTGCGCTTGCCGGAAACGCTCAATCCCGAATTCCGCCAGCCCGTCGCACCCGGGGTCATAGTTCGCAACATGTGGGATTCGGCGCGCCACCGCGTGGCCTTCGGCTATGCAATGGGCAGCGCCATGCTGACCGCCGCAATGTTCGGCTACATCAATTCCTCCCAGCAGCTGATTGCCGAGCATTTTGGCGCGGGCGAGCGCTTTCCGCTGATCTTTGCCTTGCTGGCCGGAGGCATGGCGGTGGCCAATTTCTCCAATTCGCGGATCGTCGAACGGTTCGGAGCGCGGCGCGTCAGCCACACCGCGCTGCTGGCCTATATCGCGATCAGCCTGGCCCAGGTCTGGCGTGCATATTCGGGCGAGGAAACCCTGTGGGAGTTTGTGCCGCTGATGGCCGCGAACATCTGCCTGATGGGTTTTATCGGCGCGAACTTCGGATCGCTCGCGCTGCAGCCCTTCGCCCGGATTGCCGGGGCGGCGAGCTCGTTTCAGTCATTCCTGCGCATGGCGGTGGGGGCCTTGCTGGGCGGACTGATCGGGCAGGCCTTTGATGGCACGCCGCGCCCGCTGGTGACCGCGATGTTCGTCATGGGGGTTACCGCGCTGATGCTGGTGCTTTATAGTGAACATGGCCGCCTTTTCCGCCGCCTGACTCCTCCGGGGCAGGCGCGGCCCGTGGCTGATCCTGGGGTGCATTGAAACAGATGAGCGAAGTCTTTGACCTGGCCGTCATCGGCGGCGGAGTAAACGGAGCCGGCATTGCTCGCGATGCCGCAGGGCGCGGCGCGAAAGTGCTGTTGCTGGAAGGCGGCGACCTGGCCCAGGGGACCAGTTCCGCCTCGACCAAGCTGATCCATGGCGGTCTGCGCTATCTCGAGCACTACGAGTTCTCCCTGGTACGCGAGGCATTGACCGAGCGTGAGGCGCTTTGGCGGATCGCGCCGCACATCATCCACCCGATGCGCTTCGTCCTGCCCTACGTCGAAGGACTGCGCCCGCGCTGGCTGCTCCGCCTTGGCCTGTTCCTTTACGACCACATCGGCGGGCGCAAGCGCCTGCCGGCGACCCGCACGGTCGACCTGCGCCGCCACCAGGCGGGGGGACCGCTCAAGGGCGGTTTTTCGACCGGGTTTGAATATTCCGACGGTTGGGTAGACGATGCCCGGCTGGTCGTGCTCAATGCCAAGGACGCGGCCCAGCATGGCGCTACGGTGCGGACCCGCACCCGCGTGACCTCCGCCCGGCGTGAAGACGGCCTATGGCGGATCGAGGCCGGGAACGAAATCTTCCACGCCCGCGCCCTGATTAACGCCGCCGGGCCGCGCGTTCTGGAAGTCGAACGGATCGCCGGTGATGCACCGGAATATGCGATGCGCCTCGTGCGCGGCAGCCATATCGTCGTGCCGCGCCTGTTCGACCACGACTATGCCTATTTCTTCCAGTTGCCCGATGGCCGCATCTTCTTCGCGATCCCTTACGAACGGCACTACACCCTGATCGGCACGACCGATGTCGATCACGACAAATCGCTCGACAAGGTCGAGGCGAGCGCCGAGGAAATCGCCTACCTGTGCGAGGGGGCGAGCCGCTATTTCTCCAAGCAGGTAACCCCGGCCGACGTGGTCTGGACCTATTCCGGCGTGCGCCCCTTGGTCAGTGATGAAAGCGGAAAGCCGGAAGAGGCAACCCGGGGTTATCGCCTTGAACTGTCACCGGCGGGTGAAGGTGCGCCGTTGCTTTCGGTCTATGGCGGAAAGATCACCACTTATCGGCATCTTGCCGAAGAGGCCGTCGATCTGATGAGCACGCGTCTCTCCGCGCTCAGTGGCAAGGCATGGACCCGCCAGCAGGCGCTGCCGGGCGGTGATTTCGCGATCGACGGGCTCAACGACTTGATCCGCGGCCTGGCCAAGGAATTCCCGTTTCTGTCCCCCGATGATGCCGACCGCATCGGCCGCGCCTATGGCACCCGTGCCCGCGAATGGCTGACGCGGCCCCGTGGACGGGACTTCGGCGGTGGACTGAGCCAGGCCGAAGTCGATTACCTTGTCGCCGAGGAATGGGCCAAGACGGCCGAGGACGTGCTGTGGCGCCGGACCAAACTGGGCCTGCGGCTCACGCCTGATCAACAGGCGGCTCTGGCGGAGTACCTCGGCGGCTAGGGCTGCGCGCCCAATGCCCGCCAGGCAAGGTCGGCAAATTCGCACAGCAGGGGCCGGGTCTCGCGCGGGTCGATGATGTCCTCGATCCCGAACTTTTCGGCCGTGCGGAACGGACTGCGCACCCGGTTGAGCCGGTCGCGAATCGCCGCGAGATGGGCCTGCGGATCCTCGGCCGCCTCGATCTCGCTTTTGTAGGCGACTTCGATCCCGCCTTCGATCGGCAGGCTGCCCCAGTCGCCACTTGGCCAGGCAAAGCGATACTGGAACGCTTCGGCATTGCTCATCGCGCTGCCGGCGATGCCATAGGCCCGGCGGATCACGACGCAGCACAGCGGCACAGTAGCCTTGTAGATCGCGTTCATCGCGTTGACCCCATAGCGGATCGTGCCGCTGGTTTCCGCGGCAAGGCCGATCATGAAGCCGGGATTGTCGACCAGATGGACCACCGGCAGGCGGAACTGGTCGGCCAGTTTGATGAAGCGTTCGACTTTCTCGCTGGTCTTTGCCTCCCACGATCCGCCTAGGAAGCTGGGATCGGAGGCGACGACCGCGACTGGCCAGCCATCCAGCCGCGCAAAGGCCGTGATCGCGGCGCGGCCCCACAATCTGCCCATTTCGAATATCGAACCTTTGTCGAATGCGGCATCGAGCAGGCGGCGCATCGAATAGACCTGCTTCGCCTCGCGCGGGACAAGGTCGATCAGGCTCTGTTCGCGCCGGTCGACCGGGTCCGAGCTGGCGATTCGCGGCGCATGCTGGCCGACATGGCTGGGCAGGTAGGAGAGAAAGCGGCGGGCGCGGGCGAAGGCTTCCTGTTCGCTGCCGACTTCCTCGTCGACCACGCCGTTGCGGGTATGGATCGAGCTGCCGCCCAGGCTCTCCTTGTCGCTAGCCTCGCCAATCGCCTCCACCACCGCAGGGCCGGCGGCGAAGAGCTGGGATAGGCCCTTGACCATGATCGAATAGTGACTGGCGACGACCCGCGCGGCGCCGAGCCCTGCCGTCGGCCCCAAAGCCAGCGCCACGACCGGCACGGATTCGAGGTTCTTGACGATTTCCCCCCAGCCGGGCGTCGCGGGAACATAGGTTGCACCGATGTCCTCCAGCGTCTTGACCGATCCACCGCCCCCAGTGCCGTCGATCATCCGGATCAGCGGAATCTTGAGCGTGTGCGCCATTTGCTCGCACTGGACGAACTTACGGTGAATCGCCGCATCGGCCGCCCCACCGCGCACGGTGAAGTCATCGGCAGAGGCGACGACCGGTCGATTTTCGATATTGGCGCGGCCAAAGACCAGGTTCGACGGAGAAAGATCGAGCAATTCTCCATCCGGGCCATAGTGGCCCTTGCCAGCGATCTTGCCAATTTCGCGGAACGAGCCGGGATCGACCAGGCCCTTGATCCGGGCGCGAGCGTCCAGCTTGCCGCGCGAATGCTGACGCGCAACCTTTTCCGGTCCGCCCATCTGCTCGGCCATCTTGCGACGCGCGCGCAGTTCCTCGACTTCCGGTTTCCAGGTCATTCGTCCTCCCAATCTGTCCCGACACGCCGTTCAAAGCGTCGAAAACATGGGGACAGTGGCTAGGCTGCAAATCAGGGTGCTGCAATGCCCCTTGCGCACGGCGCGGCGCGACACTAGAGCGACCGCAAATCTCCTAGGCGAAATCCCAACGGGGCAACCATATGTCAGACCGTTTCAACACCATTGCCGGATGGACGCTGTTTTCCGGTGTCGTACTGCTCAGCCTCTCGGCCGTGAGCTCGCGTTATTTCCACGCTGGCAAGGAACAGCGCCCTGAAACGATGGGCTTTGAAATCGCCGGTGTCGTGCAGGAAGGCGAAGGCGGCAAGGCCGAAGCCCCGTTCGAATCGTTCCTCGCCAAGGCTGACATTGCCAAGGGCGAAAAGACTTTCGCCAAGTGCGCCAGCTGCCACACGATCAATCAGGGTGGTGCCAATGGTCTTGGCCCGAACCTTTACGCCGTGTTCGGCGAGGCCGTGGCCCAGGGCCGTGGCGGTTTTGCTTTCTCGGAAGCGCTGAAGTCGAAGGGTGGCAAGTGGGACTGGGCCAGCATGAACTCGTGGCTGACCAACCCGGCGGCCCATGCGCCTGGCACCAAGATGACCTTTGCGGGTCTGCCTGACGCGCAGGAACGCGCCAACCTGATGGTTTACCTCAACGCTCAGGGTTCGAACCTGCCGCTGCCGCCGGTTCCGGCTGCTCCGGCCGGTGACGCCGCGGCTGCTGCTCCGGCCGCCGTGGTCGGCGATGCTGCCAAGGGCCAGAAGAGCTTTGCCAAGTGCGCCGCGTGCCACACCATCAACGCTGGTGGACCCAACGGCATCGGTCCGAACCTCGCCGGCATCTTCGGCGAAGCCGTGGCCCAGGGCCGTGGCGGTTACGCCTTCTCCGACGCGCTGAAAGCCAAGGGCGGCAAGTGGGACGATGCCACGCTCGATGCATGGCTGACCGATCCGGCCAAGTATGCTCCGGGCACCAAGATGAGCTTTGCCGGTCTGTCGGACGCCCAGGAACGCGCCAACATCATCGCCTACCTGAAGACCGCCAAGTAAGGCTGGATTTCACGGTGAACGAAAGGGCGGGGCCGCAAGGCTCCGCCCTTTTCGAATCTAGAACTGTGCCTAACCCTTGAACCCCTGCGCGATCACGTACCACTCAGACGAATCCTTGCGACTCGCTGGCGGTTTCGCGTGTTTCACCGTGGTGAAATGCTTCTTCAAAAGGGTCAGCAGGTCTGTGTCCGTCCCGCCAGCAAGCACCTTGGCGACAAAGGCGCCGCCCGGGCTGAGGTTCTCGATCGCAAAGTGGGCGGCGGTCTCGACCAGGCCCATGGTTCGCAGGTGGTCGGTCTGCTTGTGCCCGACCGTATTCGCCGCCATGTCCGAAATGACCAGGTCCGGCGGACCGTCGAGGGCTTCGGTCAGGGCTGCAGGAGCCTCGTCAGCCATGAAGTCCATCTGGAAAATGGTGACGCCCTCGATCGGATCGGTGGGCAGAAGGTCGATGCCGACCACTGCAGCCTTGGGATTGCGCTTGCGCACCACCTGGCTCCATCCGCCGGGCGCTATGCCCAGGTCGACGACGCGGCGCGCACCCTTGATCAGGCCATATTTCTCGTCGAGTTCGATCAGCTTGAACGCGGCGCGGCTGCGCCAACCTTCGGCCTTGGCCTGCTTGACGTAGGGGTCGTTAAGCTGCCGGGTCAGCCAGCGCGCCGAACTGGTCGAACGCTTCTTGGCCGTGCGCAGGCGCTCGTGCGGGTCCTTGCCGGAACGGCTCATGATGCTTGTCGTTTCATTTGTCTGAGGGCGGCGCGAGCGCGCTCTGCGGCGTCCCCTGAAGCCATCAGGCCGCGCAGGATGCCCTCGCGGATGCCGCGGTCGGCTACGCCCAGCTTGTGCGCCGGCCAGAGGTCGAGGATCGCCTCGAGGATCGCACAGCCAGCCACCACCAGGTCTGATCGCTCGCGCCCGATACATGGTTGGGCACGACGCTGGGCCGGAGTCATGACAGCGAGCGAGCTGCACAGGCTGCGCATCGATTCGGATTGGACGATTAATCCATCAACCGCACTGCGATCGTACTGCGGCAATTCGAGATGGAGGCTGGCCAAGGTCGTGACCGTGCCGCTGGTGCCTAGCAGGCGCAGCGGCGCCTCGGGCGCGGCGCGGTCGATCCAGTCGAGGGCGCGGGCGGCGAAGGGGGCCAGGCTATCGCGCACCAACTGCTTCATCCGGTCGTAGCGCACGGCGCGCCCCACGGGGTCGTCGGGCTCACTTTCGCAGCTTTCGGTCAGGGACACGACGCCCCAGGGAACGCTTTGCCAGTCGTGGATCAGCGGCGTATCATCGGGCCGGGTCTCGACCAGGACCAGTTCGGTCGATCCGCCGCCAATGTCAAAGACCATGGCGGGACCTTCGCCTGATTCGAGCAGGAGGTGGCAACCCATGACCGCCAGCCGCGCTTCTTCCTTGGCGCTGATGATGTCGAGCAGGATGCCGGTTTCCTCGCGCACCCGGGCAATGAATTCGGCACCGTTCTCGGCCCGTCGGCAGGCTTCGGTCGCGACCGAGCGGGCGAGGTGGACGTTGCGGCGCTTCAGCTTGTCGGCACAGATGTGCAGGGCGCCAAGCGCACGCTCCATCGCGGCATCGCTGAGCCGTCCGGTCTGAGCCAGACCTTCGCCCAAGCGGACCACACGGCTGAACGCATCGACCACGACGAAGCTGTCGCCTTGCGGACGCGCGATCAACAGACGGCAATTGTTGGTACCAAGGTCGATCGCGGCAAAAGCCTGACGTTGAAATGGGGCGGCGCGCTGCGCCTGATGCCATCCGGGCTCGGGTCGGCCGGAACCACCGGAGCGGTGCGGAGAAGGGCTGTTTACGCGATCCTGGGCCGCAGCCGCTGGTCGCTTTTTCGCATTCTGCCCATTCGAACCACGCGGCGGCGGAGAATAGTCCGCCATGTCAATTACACTCTTTATCGTTTTCACGCGGCCAGTCGGGCCGCACACCTGACGCGATGGTAGACCGCTCTGGCGCGAGGGGCAAGGGGCGCCACTCCGGCGCGCTTGACGGCGGCGCCCAGCCCGACTAGAGGCACCCGCCTGTTGCCCCGTCGTCTAATGGCAAGACTACGGATTCTGATTCCGTCTATCGAGGTTCGAATCCTCGCGGGGCATCCAGTTTCCCATCGGAACCAAGTTGGCCCGGCCTCGTTCTTGAGCGCCGGGTTTCGTCTTTTCCGGGTCGGCTTTGACAGGCGCCTCGCAAGGGGCGAAAAGGGATCAATGACAGAAGAAGACAAGGAAAAGCGGCTGCACAGGCGCCGCTTCTACAAGGCCGAGCAGGAAGCTGGCTTTGTCGAATCGCAGGATCACTCCACGCCCCAGACGCGCAGTCCGGCCTACCAACTGGCATTCCGCGACACGGACTTCCTCCTCCGCGAGGAATTGCGACCGGTCCGGTTCCAGCTTGAGCTGCTGAAATGCGAAATGCTGCTGGACGAGGCGAACATCGGCTCGACCCTGGTG
>CAZNBX010000024.1:0-281 GCA_964571305.1 uncultured Novosphingobium sp. | reverse complement strand
GGTGTGCTATGGCTCGGCCCGCATTCCTTCGCCCGAGGCGGTGGAGGAATTCCTCGCCACGGTCAGCGAGGAAAAACGCGCCGTCGCGGAAAGCCTGGCTGCCAAGGCCAAGTATTATGAAGAGGCCCGCGAATTGGCGCGGATCGCATCGAGCTGCGGCATCGTCGAAAAGGGCATGCGCCAGTTCGTGGTCTGCTCGGGCGGTGGGCCTTCGATCATGGAGGCAGCCAATCGCGGGGCGGTTGAGGCCGGGGCGGAGACCATCGGTCTCAATATCGTGC
>CAZNBX010000023.1:0-14070 GCA_964571305.1 uncultured Novosphingobium sp. | reverse complement strand
GGCGGGCCTTCGCCCATGTTCTGCATGTGGCCGCCGAACGGACGCTGGTAGATCGTGCCATCCGGATTGCGGCTGAACGGAACGCCCGCGTGCTCAAGCTCGTAGACCGCCTGCGGCGCTTCGCGGACCATGTATTCGATCGCGTCCTGGTCACCCAGCCAGTCCGAGCCCTTGACCGTGTCGAACATGTGCCAGGTCCAGTGGTCCGGGCTGTTGTTCTTCAGGCTGGCGGCAATGCCGCCCTGGGCCGCAACGGTATGGCTGCGGGTCGGGAACACCTTGGTGATGCAGGCCGTGCGCAGGCCGGCTTCGGCGCTGCCCATCGTGGCGCGCAGGCCCGAGCCACCAGCGCCGACGACGACGGTGTCATAGGTGTGGTCGATAATCTTGTAAGCGGGCTTGGCAGCATCGGCCATCTTAGCGGCCTCCCATCATGGATTGCATGGCTTGCATGGCAGTGGCGGCACTTTCGTTGCCGGCAGCGATCATCACCATGCGGGCGATGAAGAACAGGCAGGCGCCAGCCCCGCCGAATGCGGCGAGGTTCAGCGCAGCCATTGCGGCGAACTTGTTGGCGTGTTCATGGACATAGTCCTCGATCACGACCTGCAAGCCCAGGCGGGCGTGCCAGAAGGTCGAGACAACGAACAGCGCGAGGAACGTGGAGGAGAGCGGCGCAGTCGCCCACTTCATCACGTCGGCATAGGTATAGCCCGGCAGGGTGACCAGCGAGAGAACCAGCCACAGCCCGAGGAACAGATTGCTGATCGCGGTAAAGCGCGCGACCAGCCAGTGATGCGTGCCCGTATGGGCCGAGCCAAGCGCGCGGACGCGGCCGATTGAGGTTCCGTTACCCATCGTCTTTCGTCCTTACTTGCTGAGGATCACGGCCCAGGTCGCGACCGTTGCGGCAAGGGCCAGCAGCGGCGTGGCGATCGACCAGGCAGCGTTGTTCTTGAGTTCGTAACCCGCACCGATGTCGAGCACGAAGTGGCGGATGCCCGAGGCCATGTGGTTGAAGAAGGCCCAGGTCAGGCCAACCAGCACGACCTTGCCGTACCAGGCCGATGCATGGGTGACGAAGGTTTCGTAGGCACCCGGTCCGCCGGCCAGCGAGGCCAGCCACCAGATCAGCACGCCCAGGCCCACCAGGGCCAGGCCGTCGCCGGTTACGCGGTGAAGGATCGAGACCAGCATTGCCGGTCCCCAGCGCCACACTTGCAGGTGCGGAGCGATCGGTCGGTTCTTCGTGGCAGCCATCTGCGCCGTTTCCCCTCGGATTCATGGCGGGGCAAGGTGCCCCTTCGCGAAACTCCCCTTAATCAAAACGCGAAGCCGTGCAAGCGCACTGAAGGTCGTATTTTCCAGCAATGTTGATTCCCATCCGCCAGAAATCTGCCTAGAGCAAAGGCCATGACCCATTTGACCGCACTCGTAACAGGCTCTTCCCGCGGGATCGGAGCCGCCATTGCCCAGGCACTCCGCGCCCGCGACGTTCAAGTTATCGGCCACGCCACGCGCGCGGTGGACGCCTCGACCATCGCCGCCGACCTGACCGATCCCGCCGCCCCTTCCGCAATTTGGGACGAGGCGATGGAGCGCGCGAACGGCCGGATCGACCTGCTCGTCAACAATGCCGGGCTGTTCCAGGCGAACCCGATCAGCCTGTCGGACATTGAATGGCTCGACAACTGGGAAGACACCCTGCGCATCAATCTGACTGCGGCAGCGGAACTTTCCCGCCGGGCGGTCAAGCACTGGCTGGAGGGCGAGCGCGGTGGTCGCGTGGTGCATATCGCCAGCCGTGCGGCCTACCGCGGCGATTCTCCGGATCACTGGCACTATGCCGCAGCCAAGGCCGGGATGATCGGCCTGCACAAGACCATAGCCCGCCACTACGCGTCACGCGGGATCATGAGCTACGCCATCTGCCCGGGCTTTACCGATACCGCGATGGCCGGAGACTATCTGGCAAGCCGCGGCGGCCCGGGACTGCTTGCCGACATTCCGCTGGGCCGAGTCGCTCAGCCCGGAGAAATTGCCACCATGGCCACCTTCTGCGCACTCGACGCACCGGAAAGCATGACCGGCGCGGTGCTTGACGCGAATGGGGCAAGCTTTGTTCGTTAGGACCTGCGCATGAGTTGGAAACTGACCGCCCTCGCCCCGCGCGGCGTGATCGAAGCCGCCCTGCTGGCGCATGAGGACGCGATCGACTGGGATCCGGAAATCGTCCTTTCGGGCAGCGAAATTGCCGAAGACAGGCCGGACGACTGGCAACTCGAGGCGTGGCTAGGCCGCCGCCCGACCAAGAACGACAAGGCCGCGATTGCCGCCTTGTTCCCGGGCAAGGCTCCGAACCTCGTCGCCGAAAAGCTGCCTGACGTCGACTGGGTGACCGAAAGCCAGCAGGGCCTGGAGCCGATCCGCGCCGGACGCTTCCACGTCCACACGCCCGAACACCCGCCACTGAGCGAACCCGGCGTTCGTGACTTCGCGATTCCCGCCAGCCAGGCATTCGGCACCGGCCAGCACGCCACGACTGCGGGCTGTCTCGAAATGCTCGGCGAGATGAAAGCGCGCGGCGTGGTCGTGCGCAATGCCGCAGATATCGGCACGGGCACCGGACTGCTCGCCTTCGCCGCAATGGAACTGTGGCCGCGCGCACTTTCCACCGCCAGCGACATCGATGCGGTCTGCGTCGGCGTGGTCGAGGACAATGCCCGTTCAAACGGTATCCCGCTAGGCGCACGGCCCGGCGAACTAACCATGCTGATCGCCGATGGGATGGAGCACCCCCTGCTAGAGGCGCGCGGTCCCTATGACCTGATTATTGCGAACATCCTGGCTGGACCGCTGATCGGGCTGGCCCCGCATTTCGCCAAGGCGCTGCTGCCCGGTGGGAGCCTGCTGCTTGCCGGCTTGCTCGAAACACAGGAACCACAGGTACGCCGCGCCTGCCGCGCGGCCGGACTGCGCATTGCCGAACGCAAGGTCAACGGCGACTGGTCGATCCTCTGGTTGCGCAAACGCAGCAGCGCCGGGGTTCGCGCAAGCCGGCCCGGGCTCCTGCCCGAATGGTCAAGGTCCTGGTAGCGTGCAGTTCCGCGACTTCCTGATCCTGGTTGGGGTCTGCCTGATCTGGGCGATGAACAACGTGATCAGCAAGGTCGTGGTGGCGGGGTGGCATGTCCCGCCCCTGCTCTACGCAGCCATGCGCTTTGGCATAGTGCTGATTGCCACATTGCCATGGCTGCTCCCAATGCCGCGCCCAGCCTGGCGGACCCTTGCGGTGGGATTATTGATGGGCGGCGGTTCCTTCGCGATCCTGTTCGTCGGCCTGCAAACCGTCACCCCTTCCGAGGCCGCGATTGTCAGCCAGGCTGGCGTGCCGATCACGACCCTGCTGTCGATCGTGATGCTGGGCGAACGAATTGCCTGGCGCCGGGCGCTGGGCATTTCCCTGACGCTGGCCGGGGTCCTGCTGGTGGTGTGGGAGCCGGGATTTGCCGTGTCCGCCGGAATGCTGTTCATCCTCGCCTCTGCGTTCTTCGGATCGCTGGGCGCTGTTTTGATGAAGCAAATGGACGAGATTGCGCCGCTGCGTTTCCAGGCCTGGGTCGGCCTGATGGGCTTCGCCGTGTTAACCCCGGTTTCGCTACTGCTGGAGCGGCCCGACTGGGGCATTGTCCAGGCCGCAGGCTGGCCCTTAATCGCGGCGCTGCTGTTCTCGGCACTGATCGTATCCGTCGTTGCCCACACCGCCTATTACGTGCTGATCCAGCGCTATGAGGCCAATCTGCTTTCGCCGCTGACCCTGATCACCCCGCTGGCAACCATCGGGCTCGGCGTAGCGATCACCGGGGACCACCTTGACACGCAAATGATCGCAGGTTCGGCAATTGCCCTTACAGGGGTGCTGATCGTCGCCCTGCGCCGCACCCGTGCGCCGATCCCGCAGGCACAGGAGCATTCGTAGGGGGTTCCGGCTAGTTCAACCTGCCGCTTTGACGATCTCAGCCCAGGCTGCCTCGTCGATCACTTCGATCCCCAGCTCTTGCGCCTTTTTGAGCTTCGAGCCTGCCCCCGGCCCGGCGACGACCAAGTCCGTCTTGGGCGAGACCGAACCCGCAGCGCGCGCGCCTAGTCGTTCAGCCTGCGCCTTGGCCTCGTCCCGGCTCATTGTTTCCAAAGCACCCGTGAACACCACGGTCTTGCCCGCCACCGCGCTGTCGCGGGTTTCCAACACGTAAGGCGGAGGCGAGACTTCCGAGAGCAGATCATCCCACACCGCGCGGTTGTGTGGTTCATGGAAGAAGTCGCCCAGGGCCTCAACCACGGCTGGCCCAATCCCGTCGATCGAAGTCAGCTCTGCAGCCGCCTCTCCGTCCCCGGCATGTGCAGCTTCCGCCACTTCACGCAGTTTCTCAAGAGTGGCAAAGCGCTTCATCAGATCGCGCGCCGTCACCGCGCCAACGTGGCGGATACCGAGGCCGAACAGCAACCTTGCCGCATCCGGCGAGCGCTTCGCCTCGATCGCCGCGAGCAGGTTGTCGACGGACTTCTCTTTCCACCCCTCCCGCTCCAGCACGGCGCTGCGGCGCTTGCGCAGTCGGAAGATATCGGCCGGACTTTCCAGCCAACCAAGGGCAAAGAACTCGTCGATGGTCTTTTCGCCCAGCCCCTCGATATCGAGCGCGGCACGGCTGACGAAATGCTTGAGCCGTTCGGTCCGCTGGGCCGGACAGATCAGCCCGCCGGTGCAGCGCACATCCACTTCGCCCTCTTCGGCCACGGCTTCGGACCCGCATTCAGGGCAATGGTCAGGAAAGGCATAGGCGCCGCGCGGCTCATCCGGGGTCAGGTTTTGGACCACCTGCGGGATGACGTCGCCGGCCCGCTGGATCACCACGCGGTCGCCGGGACGCACGGCCAGCCGCGCAATCTCGTCGCGGTTGTGCAGCGTCACGTTCTGGACCACGACCCCGCCAACCGTGACCGGAGTAAGCCGCCCAACCGGGGTCAGCTTGCCAGTACGGCCCACCTGGATATCGATCGCTTCCAGCGTGGTTTCCGCGCGTTCTGCCGGGAACTTGTGCGCGATCCCCCAGCGCGGCGCCTTGGCAACAAAGCCTAGCCGCTCCTGCCAATCGAGCCGGTCAACCTTGTAGACGACGCCATCGATGTCATAGCCCAGCTCGGCCCGGCGATGCTCGATCCCGCGATAGTGCGCGACCATCGCCTCGACGCTTTCGCAGCGCGTGAGCAACGGCGAAACGGGCAAGCCCCAGGCGGCAATCCGCTGCATCATCGCAAACTGGCTATCTTCCGGCATCGCGCTCGCAGCGCCCCAGCCCCAGGCGAGGAAGCGCAGTGGACGGCTGGCGGTGACCTTCGGGTCCTTTTGCCGCAGCGAACCAGCTGCCGCATTGCGCGGGTTGGCGAAGATCTTGCCCTCGGCTGCTTCCTGCACCGCATTGAGCGCAAGGAAGTCGGACTTAGCCATGTAGACCTCGCCGCGGATTTCGAACACGTCAGGCACTTCGCCGCATAGTTGTTCGGGAATGTCCGTAATGGTGCGGACATTGGGGGTCACGTCCTCTCCCACCTCGCCATCGCCGCGGGTGGCGGCGCGCACGAGGCGTCCCTTCTCATAGCGCAATGAGCAAGACAGGCCGTCGATCTTGTCTTCGGCGGTAAAGGCGACCTCGGCTCCCTCGCCCAGAGCAAGGAAGCGGCGCACACGGGCGACGAAATCGGCGACGTCTTCGTCCGTGAACGCATTGTCCAGACTGAACATGCGCTGTTCGTGACGCACCTTGGACAGCGGTGAGGTAGCGACATCGTGCCCGACCTTGCGGCTGGGCGAATCCGCCCGGACCAGGTGCGGATAGGCCGCCTCAAGCTCGGCATTGCGGCGCACAAGGTTGTCAAACTCGGCATCCGAAATTTCCGGCGAATCTTCCGCATGGTAGAGCCGGTTGTGATGCGCGATCTGCTTGGCCAGGCGCATCAGTTCATTGGCGACATCCGCTTCGGTCAGGTCGAATCCCATGGCGTTGTTCTAATCCCGCTGCAGCACGGTAACCACCATGTTCCGCCGCCCTTTGAACCCCAGGCTTTCGTACAGGCCGATCGCCTTGGCATTGCCGGCATAGGAGTGGAGGAACGGCGTCCGGCCGGCCGCAACGATATCGGCCATGACCCGCCGTATCAGCACGCCCGCCAGTCCCTGCCCGCGAAATTCGGGCCAGGTGCAGACGCCCGAAACTTCACCCAGCCCTTCGGCGGGACGCATCCGCGTTCCCGCCATTGCGGCCAGTTTGCCATCGCTGCGGATGCCATAGAAATTGCCATAGCAGCGGGTCAATTCAGCCCACGGGCCCGGCTCGGTCGCCAGGGCTAACTCCGCCATTTCCGCCGCATCGCCCGGCCCCAGCAATTCGCATGGCTCGTCATCAACAGCCACAGACGCGGGCTGCTCCGCCACCATCTGTAACAACGGCGCGGTGCGCACCACCTGCATTCCGGCCGGCGCAGGCCACTCCTCGACTTCGACCAGCCAGACCTGTTCTCCGGGCCGGGCCAACGTATACAGCGCGGCTTGGGATTCTGGAGATTGATCGCGCGCGGCCGCGAAGGGGCCATAGCGCGGGTCAATCCGCAGCGCCGCCCCGCCGTCAACGGCAAGCCCCTTCTGCGGCCCGGTCAGCATCGACCAGACCGGGCGCTCCAATGCTGCGGCGCTCATACCCCCTCCAGCAGCCGATCCGCCTGGGCCCGCGCTTCGGCGGTCACTTCCGCACCGGACAGCATTCGGGCGATCTCTTCCTGCCGTCCGCTATTGTCCAACAGCACGACCGAGGTGCGCGTGACCGTGCCTTCGCTCGATTTGGCGATCATGTAGTGCTGGCTGCCCCGCGCGGCGACCTGCGGGCTGTGGGTGACGGCCAGCAATTGCCCGCCATCGGCCAAGCGCGCGAGCCGTTCGCCAATCGCGCTTGCCACGGCCCCGCCGACGCCCCGATCGATTTCGTCGAAGATCACGGTCGCTGCCCCACCCTCTTCCGCCAGCGCGACCTTGAGCGCGAGGATGAAGCGCGACAGTTCGCCGCCCGAAGCAATCTTGGTCAGTGGTGCAAAGTCGGCGCCCGGATTGGTGCTGATCAGGAATTCGACCGCGTCCATGCCCGATGCGGCCCACCGTTCCTCAGCCTGCCGCGTGACTGCGGTGCGGAACCGGGCCGCATCAAGCTTGAGCGGCGCCAGTTCACCTGCAACCGCCGCATCCAGCCTCTGCGCCGCTTCACTGCGCTGCGTCGACAGCGCCTCGGCCCGGGCGCGATATTCTGCTTCGGCAGCCCGCGCGGCCTGTTCCAGCTCGGCAATCTGCGCCTCGCCGCCTTCGATGGCGTCCAGCGCGGCGCGCATTTCACGCATCTTCGTCGGCAGATCGTCCACCTGGCAGTGGTGCTTGCGAGCCGCAGCGCGCAGATCGAACAGCCGCGTCTCGATCCGGTCGAGTGCGACTGGATCGTGAGCCAACGCCTCGGCCGCGCGCTCCAGCTTTTCTTCCGCTTCGCTCGCCTCGATCACTGCACGGTCGAGCGCGGACAAGGCTTCAGCTAGCAAAGGATGCTCCTCAGCAATCCGGTCAAGCCGCCGCGCCGCGCCGCGCAGGTTCGCCAGGGCCGAGTCTGACCCGTCCCAGAGCGAACGCAGCGCCTCAAGGTCGTCGGTCAGCTTCTCGCCCTTCTGCATCGAAGCGCGCGCTTCGGCGAGCTGCTCCTCTTCCCCTTCGCTCGGTTCCAGCGCGGTGAGTTCAGCCAGGTGAGCCAACAGCAGATCACGGTCCGCAGCCGCTCGCTCGATTGCCTCGCGCGCAGCATCCAGCGCCTCGCGCGCGCCCCGCCACTGCTCCCACGCCGCTTCCACCCCGGCGATATCGGCGCGGGCGAAGCGGTCGAGCAAGGCGCGGTGGCCGCGCGGATTGACCAGCCCGCGATCATCGTGCTGCCCGTGGAGTTCGACCAGATGGCCGGACAGTTCGCGCAGCAGCGCGGCACTGACCGGCTGGTCGTTGACGAAAGCCTTGGAGCCGCCGTCCGCCTTGACCCGGCGCTTGATCAGCAGGGGCTCGCCCGGCTCGATGTCCAGTTCGGCTTCGCCAAGGATCGCGGTGATGCCAGCAGGAAGCCGGCCGAATTCAAAGCTGGCAGTGACGCTGGCCTGTTCTTCCCCCGAGCGGACCAGGCCGCTATCGGCCCGCGCGCCCAGGATCAGGCCGAGTGCGTCGAGCAGGATGGACTTGCCCGCACCGGTCTCGCCAGTCAGCACGCCCAGCCCGCCCGCGAAATCGAGGTCGAGCGCTTCGATCAGGACGACATTGCGGATGGATAGGCGGGTCAGCATGTTCGCCGCCTGTTCTAACGGCATGAATCGCCAGAGTCATCCCGTCTTGAAGGCCATTTGCCCAGCTTCGTCCAAAGCTTCGTCATCGCGGGACCGGGACGAAGCGGTTCCGCGATGACTCCGCTTGGAGAGATCAGAACTCGACCTTGATCGTGCCGCCCCAGGTGCGCGGATCGCCCGGTGAACCAACGATCAGACCGGTATTGCCGGACGGCACCGCAAGCTGTTCGAAGTAATTGACGTTGAAGGCATTACGGACCCAGCCAAACAGGTTCAGCCCGCTATCGGTCCGGAACCCAAGCCGCAAGTTAGTCAGGGCATAACCATCGACCCAGGTATAGGCCGAGGGACTGGGATTGGAGGAAAAGTTGCTTCGATAGCTACCATCGATGCCAAGATAGACTTCGCCTTCCTGCCCAAGCAGGCGCGCCGGAACATTGCCTTCCGCGCCCCACGAGAACGCCCATTTTGAAACCCCGGGCAGGCGCTGGCCGGAAATGTCGCAATTGGCCGGGCTGTTGCCGGGTACACCGGCGGCGGCAATCGGCGTGCCGCTGCCTCCACCCGACAGTTCCGGCGGGCATGGCGCATCGACGAATCGGACATAGGTCGCATCGGTGTAGGCGCCGTTGACATAGGCATTAAATCGCTCGCTGGGTCGAACCGACAGATCCCACTCGATCCCCTGCGTGCGGACCTTCTCCGCATTGGCGAGATAGCCGCGCAGCACGCCAAGCTGGCCGTTGCTGACCAGAGCCTGGAAATCGTCGATGTCGGTGCGATAGCCGGAAAGATTGAAGGTGATCCGGTGATCCCAGAACTGCGTCTTCAGGCCCGCCTCATAGTGATTGAGCGATTCAGGCTTCACCGCACCAGCGGCGAGCAAGGGATTGCCCGCAGCATCGGTTGGCACGCCATTCAGGTTGATGCCCCCCGACTTGAAGGTCTTGGCATAGGTTGCGTAGGCGAGAACATCCAGAGCCAGCTTGTAGCTGAGGTTGACGTCATAGCTGAAGTTCCAAGCGCTGAATTCCGGCTCGAACCGCTGCGGACTGAGCACGCCGCGCTGGGCAACGATCCATGGATCGCTGGCATAGGCAGCGCTGAACTGCACCAGTTGCCGCGTTCCATCCGAAGCCGTGCCGGTGACGACCGAACTGTAGAGACCCTTCTTGCGGTCATAGTTAACCCGCACCCCCGGCTGCAGGGTCAGAGCATCGCTGATTTTCCAGCTAGCCTGCCCGAAGACAGCTGCGCTGGTATTGTCCAAGCGGATATCGTTGTTGGCGGTAAGGCCATCAAGCACTGCCGGATTGGCAGCTAGCGGACTGGACGGATTAAGCAGCCACCGGCTCGCGGCCTTACCCTGCACTTGAATGCCCTGGGTCCGCACGGTCTGGTG
This sequence comes from uncultured Novosphingobium sp., assembly GCA_964571305.1. Lineage (GTDB taxonomy): Bacteria > Pseudomonadota > Alphaproteobacteria > Sphingomonadales > Sphingomonadaceae > Novosphingobium. Next base: position 4,256 of record CAZNBX010000023.1, on the reverse strand, counting down.
GAAGCCGAACAGACCTGCGACAAAGTCCACCGCTTCGCCCTCGCGGGCATAGCGGAATTCCTGCGTGTACTGGTGTTGCTGCGAAGGATTGTTGGAACTGGTGGTGATCGGCAGACCGATGAAATCGCGGTCATTGGCCGGCTTCCAGTCCCAGAAGCGCCACGCCGTGACAGACGTCAGGGTCCCTGCCCCTGCATCCCATTTCACGCGCAGGCTGGCCCCGCCGATCTTATTCCCGGCATTGAGGTCGGCATCAAGATCGGTCAGCCGCTGAAACGGATCGGTACTGGGCACCACATAATTCTGCGCCGCCGCAAGGGCCGCAAACTGGCGGTTGAGCGGCCGCTGGGTCGCGCCAACCCCAACATAGATCTGACCGCAGCATTCCGGGTCCTGAACCGAATAGTCCCCGGCAAGGGTTACATCCAGACCGACAGTCGGTCGCCACAGCAGCTGGGCGCGCAAGCCCAGATTGTCTTGCTCGTTGATCCAGCTTCCCGTGGCCTGATTGAAGATCGTCCCCTTGCGGCTGGTTGCGGAAACCGCGACGTGCGCAGCCACTTTGTCTGACAATGGACCCGAGACAGCGGCCTTGGCCTGCTTGAACGCAAGGTTGCCGATCGACACTTCCGCCCTCCCCTCAAAGTTGAAGGTCGGCTGGCGGCTAGTGATGTTCAGTGCCCCGGCGGTCGTGTTCTTGCCATACAGCGTGCCTTGCGGCCCACGCAGCACTTCGATCCGGGCAACGTCGAGGAAGTCGAAGGTCGAACTAGCCGCGCGCGAATAATAGACATCGTCGACATAGATCCCGACGCCCTGCTCGATCCCGTCATTGGTCAGCCCGAACGGCGCGCCGATACCGCGAATGTTCGCCGCAGAGTTGCGCGGGTTCGAAGTGTAGAATTGCAGCGTTGGCGTCAGTTGTTGCAGGCGACCGACGTTGAAGGCGCCGGTGTTGTCGAGATGCTCGCCACCGACCACGGATATGGCAAGTGGCACATCCTGGCTGGCTTCGGCCCGGCGCCGTGCGGTGACGAGGATCTCGTCCTCCGGCGCTCCTGCCCCGGTCCCGGCGGCGGTTACCTCCTGCTCGGCAGGCGCGGTTGTTTCCGCAGCTGCTGGCAATGCCACCAATGCGGTTGAGGCTAGCAGCGACAAGCGGACGAACGAATGCATTTCCAATTCCTTTGTAGGGTGATTGGCCGCATCCGGTGGTCCGGTCTGTCGACTTTGAATTGACCGGGGCCGGCCATGCGCAGCCAGCCCCGCCCCCGGGAGGGGATTTCAGAAACGGCGCTTTTCCGTCACTTCCAGTTGGACGACCCGCCCTTCGTGAACAGTCAGCTGGACCACGCCATAACGCAGCTTCGCCACCGCCTCACCCAAGGCGTCCATCACCGGACCGGCCAGCTTGGCCGTAGTGGTGGCTTGGGTGCCGGGCAGCTTACGGTGTGTCATGGCGTGCCCCTCACCGCCACTTCTAACTCTACTGTTTATATAGACAAGACGAGATTCGCTTCTTCGCGACGAAGCGCAACTTTCGCGAGCCGGATCGCCCTACCCCTCATCCCCTTCGGCGAATGGCGGCTCCAGCGCGATCGGATCGGCCAGCGTGACCCGGTCCAGCATCGCCGCCATTTCGTCCCGCAGCGTCAGCATCAATCCGCGCAGGCGGCATTCCGCTTCGGGCAGGCAGTTGTTGCAATGCTCGTGCGCATTGCGGCTGGCGCAGGGCACCAGGGCAAGGCTGCCCCGGGTCAGGCGGATGATGTCGCCATAGCGGATGTCGACCGGGGCCAGGGCCAGCTCATAGCCCCCGTCCCTACCGCGATGCGAGATGACCAGCCCGGCGCGGACCATCTCCGAGAGGATGACGGTCAGGAACTTGCGCGGAATGTTCTGCGTCTCGGCGATCGTGTCGAGCCGCACTGCCCCTTGCCGCCATGTGTCGGCGAGGTGCTGCAAGGCACGGATCGTATAGCGGGTCTTTTGCGAGAGCATGGGCGGTGCCCATAGAGCACCGGCCCAGCCTTAATGTCAACCTGGGGAGTAGAAAGCCCTACTCCACCGGACTCGATCAGTTCGCCGTCACGCCCGGAGCGTGCTTGCCCATCAGCTTGAAGGCCTTGTCGTACCACTCGCTGCCCGGATAGTTGTTGCCCAGGACGGCCGCGTACTTCAGCGCCTCTTCCTGCATACCCAGGGTCAGGCTGGTTTCGACCAGGCGGTAGAGCGCCTCGGGAGCATGGCTGGTGGTCTGGTAATTCTCGACCACGTTGCGGAAGCGCAGGCTTGCCGCCAGCCAGCGACCCGACCGCTCGTAATAACGCGCGATCTGCATTTCCTTGCCGGCGAGGTGATCGTTGACCAGGTCGATCTTGACCCGCGCGTCAGCGGCATAGCGGGTGTTCGGATAGCGGCGCACCACTTCGGTCAGCGCGGTCAGCGCCTGCCCGGTGATCTTCTGGTCGCGGTCGACGTCGCTGATCTGCTCGTAATAGCACAACGCGATCAGGTAATAGGCATAGGGCGCATCGCGGTTGCCGGGATGGATCGAGAGGAAGCGCTGCGCCGACTGGATCGACTTGGTGTAATCCTTGGCCACGTAGTAGGAGAACGCGCTCATCAACTGGGCCCGGCGCGCCCAGGGCGAGTACGGGTGCTGGCGCTCAACCTCGTCGAACAACGCCGCTGCGACCTGGGTGTCGCCCCGGTCGAGCCTCTCCTTCGCCGCGTTGTAGAGCGTGTCAACGTCACGCGCGACAAAAGCCGTATCGCGCGGCTTCCCCGCCCGTCCGCCGCAACCGGCAGTCAGCAGCATCGCCGTCGAGGCAGTGGCAAGGATGGCGAGCTTGATCGGGGAGCGCGTTAGCATGGTGCTGGCCTATAACCGTTGCTTACCTGAACGCCAAGTGAAGTTGCGGAACTTGGGCGGGGGTAAATGCCTAAGGCCGCTCCTAGGGATGGGAAGGACCTGCCCAGAGCCGAAGTTGACACAGTGGACTCGTCGTCCACTTGTGTAAACTTGCCGAAGCCCGCGGAATTTGGGCGAGTGCAGCAGCGCAGGCGGTATTCGCAAAGCTGCGGAGTAAAAATTCGCGCAAGTTTCGAGCGGTTCGCCCCAAGGGATGCCGAAGGAGGTGGCGCAAAGAATAGCATCCGTAGGATAGATCATGGATCGCGGCAGGTAGGAAAGTGGGAAGATTGCTTCTAGCAATACGCGTCTGCGAGCGACGGCTAATCGAAGTGAATCGATGCCTGGACAATGTAAGCCGCGCGGGATTGAGCATAGCTATCGCATCGATCGAGACGGACGCACGAGCTTTTACGTTGATTGGAATCGTGTCCTAACATATTCAACTAAAATGACATTTTCAGAATATATCGTTTTTGCCGATGAGAGTGGGGATCACGGCTTAGCGAGCATTGATCCAGAATTCCCAGTGTTCGCACTGGTATTCTGCGTGTTCGAGAAAAATCTATATGCGACAGAAATCGAACCTGCCTTTCGTCGTCTTAAATTCAAATATTTCGGACATGACGCACCAATCTTACATGAGCGTGAAATCCGCAAACAGGATCCACCGTTCGCATTTTTACGTGAGAGCAAAGCAATTCGTGACGCGTTCATGGAGGATATTAACGCGATCATGGCGGATGCCCCATTCCACGTGTATTGCGCCGTGATCGATAAATTGAGGCACAAAGCGCGATATACAGATCCGTGGAACCCATACGAGATCGCGATGCAGTTTTGCATGGAAAAGCTAAGCAATCGCCTCGTCGTAGACGGTCAGCGTGATCGATTAACACACGTGCTTTTCGAAGCGCGCGGTCGATTTCACCCGCGCCCCTCTAGAACCAGTTTTTGTACCCAAATCCGCAAATCTAGCAGGACATCAACTGAGCGACCTAATTGCTCGCCCATTGGCTCTAAAAGCCTTGAGACCAGATCAACCCAATCGAGCTGCGGAACTTGTCGCTGACCGAGTCCGGCATTTCAAGGTGTTTCCATGAGTGTCGAAAAACGAAAGGGCCCCGGAAACCCGAAGCCCTGACGCCGACCGGGAAAGCCCAATCCGTCCGAGCATTATGGCATAAATATAATGAAATGCAAGAAACTTATTCCTCACCCATCCGCAGCGCCGCGATGAAGGCTTCCTGCGGGATGCTCACGTTGCCGTACTCGCGCATCCGGGCCTTGCCCTTCTTCTGCTTTTCCAGCAGCTTCTTCTTGCGGGTGATATCGCCGCCAT
>CAZNBX010000022.1:0-14070 GCA_964571305.1 uncultured Novosphingobium sp. | reverse complement strand
CTATGCCGGCAACGCGATTGCCACGGTTGAATCGAGCGATGCCAAGCTGGTCATCACCGTGCGCGGCACCGCCTTCGCCAAGGCCGCCGCCACCGGCGGTTCGGGCAGCGTCGAAGCCGTTTCGGGTCCGGGCGCTGCTGGCACCAGCACCTTCATCAGCTCGGAAATCGCCAAGAGCGAGCGTCCGGAACTGACCAGCGCCAAGATCATCGTCTCGGGTGGTCGCGCGCTGAAGGATGCAGAAACCTTCGCTGCTACGATCACCCCGCTGGCCGACAAGCTCGGCGCCGCCATCGGCGCCAGCCGCGCCGCAGTCGACGCGGGCTATGTCCCCAACGACTACCAGGTCGGCCAGACCGGCAAGATCGTCGCTCCGGAAGTCTATGTCGCCGTCGGCATCTCGGGCGCGATTCAGCACCTTGCCGGCATGAAGGACTCCAAGACGATCATCGCGATCAACAAGGACGAAGACGCCCCGATCTTCCAGGTCGCGGACATCGGTCTCGTCGCTGACCTGTTCACTGCGGTGCCGGAACTGACCGGCAAGCTGTAAAGCAGCAGCGCAACGCAAAACGGAAAAGGCCCTGCTTCGGCGGGGCCTTTTTCGTTTAGACGAGCGATTGCCTATTCCTGTTATTGGAAAAGAGGATAGCCTTCACGGAAAGCTTTAGGAGGAAGATTCCCCGATGGTCCGTTCGTTGCCGATTGCCCCGCTTGCCCTGATCCTTGCAGCTCAACCGGCGCTGGCCGCGGAACGGCCCCCAATCCAATTGCCGCGGGTTACAAACTGGGAAATCAACTATGATGAAGATGCCTGTCATTTGATGACAGAGTTCCGCGACGACACCCAGCGGGTTTTATTCAAAATGACAAAAACTGGCTTGGGCAACGTGTTCGACCTGACCCTTATTGGACCACAGTTTGCGAATAACGACCTCTATCTGCCGGTCGAAGTGAAATTCGGATCTGGCAAGCCCTCCAATACCCAAGGACTTTCCGCTGTGACAGCCAGCGAGAAAATCCCGCTGATTATCATATCACAGCTGCAGCTCGGCGATTGGATAGCAAGTGGTAAAGATAGTAAAGTCGAGTGGTATCGAGAGCTTACGCCGGAACAAGAAGCGGCCGTTAAATTCGTTGAAGTGAAGCCGGGGCGATACGACACGATACAACTAAAGACCGGTTCAATGAGCGCGCCGATGAAGGCCATGCGGGAGTGTACCGACAACTTAATCAGATATTGGGGATATGATCCGGCTCAACTGAAATCATTAAGCTCCTGGCCGCGCCCGCTCAATAATCCGCAAAACTGGCTCACAACGCCAGACTACCCTAGTGCTTCCTTGGATCGATTCCTGAGTGGGAGATTGAAATTTCGTCTCGACGTGAGCGAGGACGGCCGGGTTCAAGGCTGCCGCATCTTGAACCGGAATAACCTTGATGAATTCGCGATCACAACCTGCAAACTGGTCAAGAAGAGAGCACGTTTCGACCCAGCTCGTGATTCGCAGGGTAAGCCAACGAAAGCTTACTACATAAATAGCGTAATATGGCTCGCTGGCTGAAGCACGTAGTCAATACAACTAAGAAGCGATGTGTAGGCAAATGAGAATCTCCAGCCTGCAACGCAATCGGATTGCCTCGATGGTTCCTGATCACCGCGAAACTCCGTGGCAAAATCAAGCACGCTCATAGAGGATGATCGGCGCCGCCCCTTCGCTTTCCTGCCGTCCATATCGCACGAAGCCGAAGTCCTGCGCCAGTCGGTCGCTGGCCCCGTGACCTTCCTCGATCATGCAGGCGATGCGCTGGGCGCCGTGGGTGGTGTCGAACCAGTCCAGCGCGGCCTCCATCGCCTCGCGCGCGATCCCTTGCCCCCAATAGTCGCGGTGGACGATCCAGCCCGCTTCGGCAACGTTGTCCATGCCCTGCTCCCCGCCGAACCCGCGGTGGCTGCGGAACACGCCGCAGTTGGCCACGATCCGGCTCTCGCCCTTCATTCGGACCATGAACGTGCCATAGCCCCACAGCGACCATGAACCCGCGTTGCGCAGCAGCCGCGCGAAGGCGTCCATTTCGGTGGGAACGAAGGTGCCCAGGAAGCGCCGGGTCTCTTCCGCAATGGTCAGGTCAAACAGGTCTGCAAGGTCGCCCGGCTGGGGCTGCCACAGTTCAAAGCGCTGCGTCGTCAGGATCGGCTGGGTCATAGCAACTGGTCGATAGCGTGGATCAGCACACCGACCAAGCCGCCCACCAGGGTCCCGTTGATCCGGATGAACTGCAGGTCGCGGCCGACCGCGCCTTCGATCCGGTCCGTCACGGTGGCCGCATCCCAGCGCTTCACCGTTTCCGAAACGAGCCGCACGATCTGGTCACCATAACGCACCGCAATGCCCACCAAGGTGCGGCGGGCGAAGCGGTTGATCTGCAATTGCAGCGCCGGATCGTCGCGCAGGTGACGGCCGAGTTCGGCCAGGGCTTCGCTCATCTGGCCGCTGGATTCGCTGGCCGGCTGGCGCAGCCGGCTCAACATCCTCGTGCGCATCCGCTCCCACACGCCCTGCCACCAGGCGGAGACGGCAGGATTGCCGATCAGGTCGCGCTTCATCCGCTCAACCTTTTCGCGCAGTTCAGGATCGTGCTGGAGATCGCTCGCCAGTTTGGCGAGGCCCTCCTCGATCTTGCCGCGAAGCGGGTGGTCGGGATCGACGATCACTTCGGCGAGGAGCTTGTAGAGTCCGTCGATCACCGAATTGGCTACACGCTCGTCCAGGCCGGTCCAGCGCAGCACGGCATTGGCGCGACGGTGGATCAGGTCGCGAACCAGCACCTCGTTGTCTTCCAGGGTCAGGCCGGTCCAGCGCACCAGGGATTCGATCACGGGAAGATGACGCCGGTCGGCGATCATCGTGCCGAGCATCTGCCCGATCAGTGGCGATACTTCGAGCTTCTCCAATTGGCGGAACAGGCCGCCACGGACCTGGGTGCCGAGCCGTTCAGGATCGAGCGATTCAAGCACCTGGGCCAGCAATTCCGCCGCACCGTCACGCAGCCGGGCGCTGCCACCGCGCGCCGGGTCGGCCAGCCAGTCTCCGGCCGATCCGGCAAGGTTCATGTTCGACAGGCGCCGGGCAACGACCTGCGGGGTGAGGAAATTTTCACGCAGGAACTGCCCCATCGTCTCGGCGATGCGGTCCTTGTTCTCGGGAATGATCGCGGTGTGAGGGATCGGCAGGCCGAGGGGATGACGGAACAGGGCAGTCACCGCGAACCAGTCGGCCAGGCCGCCCACCATAGCCGCTTCGCTGAAGGCCAGGACATAGCCCCAGGCGGGATGGAGACCCAGGAAATGGCGGGCGGTCAGGAACACACCCGCCATCAGCACAAGCAGTCCGGTGGCGAAGATCCGCATCCGCCGCGCCTTGTCCGGCGGCAGGGGCAGCGGCGAGGGCCGATGCCGACGGATCGGTCGCCCGCTCACTCCGCCGGCAGTGCTCCGCCACTCGCCGGAGCAGCTTCACGATCACGGTCCGGTTGATAGGTCAGGAATGCACGGCGCAGGCGCGGCCCGAGACGCGATTCCAGACCGTTGGCCAGGCTGAAGCCGGCCGGGACGATCAGCAAGGTGAGCAGCGTCGACAGGGTCAGGCCGCCAATCACGACGGTGCCCATCGGCGCGCGCCAGGCACTGTCACCACCGATGGAAAGCGCCGTCGGGATCATCCCGGCGGTCATGGCGACAGTGGTCATGACGATCGGCTGGGCACGCTTGTGTCCAGCCTCGATGATCGCTTCAAACCGCGATGCGCCGCGCGCCATTTCTTCGATCGCAAAGTCGATCAGCAAGATCGAGTTCTTGGCGACGATGCCGAACAGCATCAGGATGCCAATGAACACCGGAAGCGAAACGGGCTGGTTGAAGATGAACAGCAACAGCAGCCCCCCAAGTGGTGCGAGCAGCAGCGAGCCCATGTTGACCAGTGGCGAGACGAAGCGATGGTACAGCAGAACCAGTACGCCAAAGACCAGCAGGACCGCCGAGCCGAGCGCAATGGTAAAGCTGCCAATCAGCTCCTGGAAAATCTCGTCTTCGCCAAAGGGCTTGTTGCTGACCCCTTGCGGGAGATTGGTCATGATCGGAAGCTTGTTGATCTTCTCCATCACGTCACCCTTGAGCGCGCCCGGCCCCAGATCGGCACCGATGAAGACCCGGCGCTCCTGGTTATAGCGACGGATCGAGACCGGCCCCGAACCAAAGCTGATATCGGCGACGCGGGCCAAGGGCACCGAACCGCCCGAGGCGGTCTGCACCGGCAGATTCTCGATCACGCTGATATCGCGGCGAGCATCCTCTGACAGGCGCACCCGGATCGGAATTTGGCGGTCGGAAAGCGAGAACTTTGCCGCATTCTGGTCAATATCGCCAATCGTGGCGATGCGGATCGTCTGGCTGAGCGCGGAGGTCGTGACGCCCAGGCTGGCCGCCAGTTCCTGGCGCGGGGTGATGATCAATTCCGGACGGCGCGTATCTGCCGCGATGCGCGGTGCGACGATTCCGGGAACGCCCTTCATCTGTTCGACCAGCTGCGTTGCGGCCTTTTCAAGCAAGACCGAATCAGCACCGGTCAGCATGACCGAAATCGGACGTCCAATTCCGCCAGGGCCAACCTGGTTGAACTGCTGGAAGGTAATCCGCGCGTCGGGGATGTTTTGCAGGATCGGCGTCAGTTCGCGTTCGAATTCCTGGCTGGTCACCTCCCGATCCTTCTTGAGCGAGATGAACAAGCGGCCATTGCCTTCGCGGACACGCTGCTGGATTCGCTCAACCTCCGGCCGCTTGGCCACGATTGCGGCGACCGAATCCGCGACCGCATCGGTTTGTTCCAGAGTCGTGCCCGGAACCATCTCGATCGCGATCTGGCTGGTGTCCTGGTTCACTTCCGGGAAGGGCTGGGCCGGGATACTGGCGAAGAGCACGCCGGAAAGGATCAGCGAGAACAGGCCAATCCCCATCATCCAGATGCGGTGATCGAACATCCGCGCCCAGAAACGGCGAACCCAGAACAGCGACCAACCGAAAAAGCCCCGATCATCCGGCACGGCAGCAAACCGACCGATCAGCGACCCAAACAGGGCGGTTATTGAACAACCCAGGACGAAACTGATCGGCAAGCCGAACAGCAGGCCAAAGGTCACAAACAGCGGGTTTGGCCCCTTCGCCACTTCTCCTTCTGCTGGCGGCGGGCTGCCGAACAGCAGGAAATAGAACGCAGCGGCAGCAAAGACAAAGCCCAGTGCCATGTAGGCCGGATGTCCCGGTACGCGCTCGATCAGGGCGCGACGCGCCTTGGCCTTGCTGTCGTCGAGCGACCAGTGCAGCACGCGCAGGTAACGGTCCATCCACGGCCCGCTGCCATGTTCCGCTGCGCCATGCGCCTTGAGGAAATAGGCCGCAACCATCGGGGTGATCATGCGGGCGACGGCCAGGCTCATCAGCACCGAGGCAACCACGGTCCAGCCGAAGTTCTTGAAGAACTGTCCGGGAATGCCCGGCATCAGGCCGACCGGCAGGAACACCGCGACGATCGAGAATGTCGTCGCAACAACGGCGAGGCCGATTTCATCGGCCGCATCGATCGCCGCCTGATAGGCGCTCTTGCCCATGCGCATGTGCCTGACGATGTTCTCGACCTCCACGATCGCATCGTCGACCAGCACCCCGGCGACCAGGCCCAGGGCGAGGAGCGACATCTGGTTCAGGGTAAAGCCCAGCATGCTAATGAACCAGAACGCGGGAATGGCAGAAAGCGGAATCGCAATTGCGGAAATGATCGTGGCGCGCCAGTCGCGCAGGAAGAAAAACACCACGATCACGGCCAGGATCGCGCCTTCGACCATCGCCGCAATCGAGCTTTCGTATTGCGATTTCACATAGTCCACGGAAGTGAACAGGCGGGTGAACTTGATCCCCGGCGTCTGCTTTTCAAGCTGGTCGAGCTTGGCCACCGCGCCGTCATATACAGAAACGTCGGATTCGCCGCGCGCACGCGCAACCGAGAAGGTGACGACGGGCTTGCCGTCAGTCTTACCGATCGAGGTCACTTCGCCAAAGCTGTCCGACACCTTCGCCACTTCTGCCAGCTTGACCATACGCCCGCCGCCCAGCGGAATGTCGATCTGCGAAAGTTCGAAAGCATTCGGGGCATTGCCAAGCACGCGCACCGACTGGCGCGAGCCAGCGATTTCCGAACGACCGCCTGCGGCGTTGACATTGAACTGGCGCAGCACGCCATTGATCTGGCTGGCCGTCACCCCCAGCGACTGCATTTTCGCCGGATCAAGCACTACCAGGATTTCGCGCTGGACGCCGCCTGCGCGCTCAACAGTCGCCATGCCCGGCACGCTCAGCAAGCGCTTGGTCACCGTATCATCGACGAACCAGGACAATTGCTCGATTGTCATGTCGTCAGCAGAAACAGCGAAGTAGCCAATCGGATCGGACGAAGTTTCGATCTTGAAGACCTGGGGCTCAAGGATGCCGTCGGGCAAGCTGCCGCGGGCCTGATCGACCGCGTTCTTGACGTCGTTCAAGGCCTCGATGATGTTGGTGCCGATCTGGAATTCGACAATCGTTTCAGATCCGCCTTCGCGCGCGGTGGAGCTAAGCGTCTGGACCCCGCGGATCGAACGCAGCGAAGCCTCGATCTTCTGAGTGATCTGATTTTCGACTTCAGCCGGCGCAGCGCCGGGCTGGTTGATGACCACGACCACGCCCGGAAATTCGATGTCCGGATCGTTCTGCACCTTCATTTGCGAGAAGGCGACCATCCCAGCGAGCATCAGGCCGATGAACAGGACGATCGGCACCACCGGGTTGCGGATGCACCAGGCGGAGATGTTGTTGAAATTCATGCTTGCGCTCCTGCCGCGTCAGCCTTCAGCCGCGGGGTGAGACGGGCTTGATCGTCTCACCGGGCTGGAGGAAACCGCCTGCACGGAGGACGACGCGCTCTGTCCCGGCAAGTCCTTCGTTCACGATGATGCCCTGCGGGGTTACCTGCCCTTGCTTCACGGGGCGGCGCTGGACCTTGTTGTCGGGGCCGACAACATAGACATAGCTACCCTGACCATCGGACAGGATCGCCGATTCCGGCAGAACCGGGGCTACCACCGTACCGGACTTGATCGACACCGAAGCAAAACCACCGGGGCGCAATTCGGGAGCATAGGCCAAGGCAATGCGCGCAGTTCCCTGGCGCGAGGCCGGGTCGATAACCGGCGCGATCTGCCAGACCTGGCCGGTGAAGGTCTTCTTCGAACCAACCGGAACCACGTCAGCCGAGACGCCCGGGTTCAGCGCCGCGAGGTCGGTTTCGCCCAGCTGTGCCTTCAGTTCCATCTCGCCGCCCTTGGCAAGGCGGAACAGCACGCCCGAACCGGCGCTGACCACCTGGCCGGGTTCGATCCGGCGTTCGAGGACCAGGCCGGCAGCCGGGGCGACGACGTTCAGGCGCCGCATCTGGGCCCCCAGCACGCCAGCTTGCGCACTTGCCACCCGAACCTGCGCCAGCTGGGCATCGCGGGTCGCGCGGAGCCGATCAACGTCGGCCTTTGATACGAAGCCCTTGTCGACCAGCTTGAGTGCGCGCTGGTAGTTCGCTTCGGCAAGGTCGGCATTGGCGCGAGCGACCTGGATCTGCGCCGACTGGCTCGCCGCCTGCTGGACCTGGACCGAGCGGTCAATCACGGCGAGGACCTGGCCTGCGCCCACCCATTGGCCGGGCTCGACCAGGACCGAGACGACCTGGCCGCCTTCACCGGCCACACCGACCGGCATTTCGCGGCGCGCTGCCAGTGTCCCAGTAGCGCTAATCGTGCCCTGGACGGTGGTCCGGCCCGGCACGACAACGGTTACCGTCGGTGCCTGATCCTTCTTGGTGTCGCCTTCCGCGGCCTTGCCGCTGCGATTGACGAAATAGGCGATGAGCACGATCGCGATCAGGACGCCCAACGCCATGAGGATCAGGTTGCGGCGCGAACGGCGGTCTTCCTCTCCACCTTCCAGCAGCGGGTTGTCTTGTTCGACTTCGATTCCCGTCTCGTAATTCATAACTGCTTCGCCTTGACCCCCGGATCGGCAGCATGTCGCGCCTGGTACGGCGCACATCCGGTCCACTGTGTTACTATGATAACTCACCCACCGCAAGACCATGGATCATGGCAAAGGGGGTTTGGTTCGCCTTAGGCTTGTTGCCCTCACGGAGCAATGCGCCCCTCGGCAGACGGCAAAGCTGCGTCGGCCAAATGCATGTAGTGAAACGGACCTTGCCCCACGCGCAGCGGCCGGAGCAGGGCAAATGCCCCGCCCCGGCCGCGTGCCGTCCCAGCGAACCGGCGGTCAGTACTTGAGCTGGCGCTCGTACAGATCGCGGTAGTGCTGGATTCGCGTAACCCGCAGTCCCTGCATGCCCGAACGGTCAACAGCACGCTGCCACGATGCGAATTCCTCAAGCGTCAGATTGTATCGCTCGCAGACTTCATCGATGGTCAGCAGTCCGCCATTGACCGCGGCGACCACCTCAGCCTTGCGGCGCACCACCCAACGGGTCGTATCGGGCGACGGCAGCGATTCAATGGTCAGGGGCTCGCCAAGCGGGCCAATTACCATTGCGGGTCGGATCTTCTGGTTTTCGATCATCGTTATCCTCGACCACCGGTCTTGGTTGCTCCGGCGGTGTCGCCCCCCATGCCCGCAGCAGCTTTGCGATCTGCTGAACTGGTTGGGTTAACGCCGCAGGAGGGATTGGTGCGACCCTTGCTCTGCCATTGGACGAAGCCTCCGACCGGAGCGGCTGCGGAGTTGCGCAAAAGCTCTCCCGCCAGGGCATGAGCGGCACTCAGCCGGGCGTGCAACTCGGCCCAGGCAGGCGAGCCGTTCGGCACTCCTTCCCGGCGCGGAGCAACGCGGCTGCGCAGCGTAGCCATGAGGTCATTGGCGATGTCCATGAGCAGGGTTCTAGAAGAACAAGGTCAAGAACCGGTAAAGGCGCTGTTTACCCCGCGTTGATCTTGATTACCGGAATTCTGCCGCCTCCCTAGGTCTTTTTTGCCATGGCCGGCCGGTCCGTGTATGGGCGCGCCAGCCATGGTCACTCTTTCCTCTCCGTCCCCCGATCTTCGCGATCCGGCCGAACTGTTCCAACTTTCCGGGCCACTAGCCGGCAAGCGCATTGTCGTTGCCATGTCGGGCGGGGTCGACAGCTCCGTGGTCGCCGCCCTCGCCGCAAGGAGCGGTGCGGAAACCATTGGCGTTACCTTGCAGCTTTACGATTACGGAGCCGCCACCGGGCGCAAGGGCGCCTGCTGCGCCGGTGACGACATCCGCGATGCCCGCGCCGTGGCCGACCGGCTTGGCATCGCACACTATGTTTTCGATCACGAAAGTCAGTTCCGCGAGGAAGTGGTCGAACGCTTTGCCGACGACTACCTGGCCGGACGCACCCCGATCCCCTGCATCCGCTGCAACATGGGGCCGAAATTCACCGACCTGTTCGCCATGGCTCGCGAACTCGGCGCGGACTGCCTAGCGACCGGGCACTATGTCCGCCGCGTGCAAGGGCCAGCCGGGCCAGAACTGCACCGTGCGCTCGATCCGGCGCGCGACCAGTCCTATTTCCTTTATGGCACGACCGAGGCGCAGCTTGATTTCCTGCGCTTTCCGCTGGGCGGACTACCCAAGCCGGAAGTGCGCGCGATTGCCGAAGCCGAGGGCCTGCGCGTCGCGGCCAAGCCGGACAGCCAGGACATCTGCTTCGTGCCGGACGGCGACTATGCCAAGATCGTCCGCTCGGTCCGTCCGGAAGGAGGGGAGCCAGGGGAGATCGTCCACGCCGAAACCGGCGCTGTCCTAGGCGAGCACAAGGGCATCATCCACTATACTGTCGGCCAGCGCCGCGGGCTGGAAATAGGCGGGCAGGCCGAGCCGCTTTACGTGACCGGCCTCGATGCGCCAGGACGCAAGGTTCTGGTCGGGCCGAAGCGCTTGCTCGCCGTCCGCTCGGCGCGGATTACCGAAACCAACCGGATCGGCCCGCTTCCCGCCGGGCCTCTGACGGCCAAGGTCCGTTCCCTGGCCAAGCCGGTACCGGTCACGCTGGAGGGTTCCTTTGGCGAAGGTAGCGAGGCTACCCTGCACTTCGCCCAGCCCGAGTATGGCGTTGCGCCAGGCCAGGCCGCGGTGATCTATGCCGATGACCGGGTGGTCGGTGGCGGCTGGATCGAATCGACCGAGCCAGCCTAGCAGGGTTGGGCTATCAGGTTCCTGCCGGTAAAGACTACGTCCGACAGCGCGTTCGCGCAGGCGCACTCTCCGCCGCGCACGAATTCTCCGGAAACCTTCGCACTGCCATCCAGCGGAATGACCAGCAGCGGCCCATCATAGCGCGCCGCGGTTTCCGGATCCGGCGCGCCATCAACCCGGTCGAGGCGGAAGTGCGGCCCATCGACCAGGCAAACAGAGCCCTGGGGTGCAACCCGCCGCGACAGGGTGCGGTCGTAGGCACATCCGCGCGCCACGGCCATGCCGGCATCAAGATGCAGTTCGCGCGGGCGACCGTAATCGTACAGCCGGTAAGTCATGTCGCTGTTCTGCTGCACTTCGATCAGGCTGATGCCTGCACCGATGGCGTGAACCGTCCCCGCCGGAATATGGAAAAAGTCCCCAGCCTGAACGGAATGCCACTCCAGCAGATCCTCGATCGTTCCATCGAGGGCTGCCGCCCGCATCGCTTCGGCGTCCAGGTCTCGGCGGAAGCCGATGCCCAATTTGGCCCCCGGCTCCGTATCGAGAATCAGCCAGCATTCTTCCTTGCCGCGCTTGCCCAAGGGGGCCTCTGCGTCGGAAGGATGAACCTGTACCGACAGCGCCTCGCTGGTGAAGATGTACTTCACCAAGAGCGCCTCGAGTTGGGCTGGAGGCTCGAACCAGACCTCGCCCACCCGGACCGGGGTGGTCATGGCAAAGGGTTTCGGGAGACGTTCGCACCCCCAAGGCCGTTCCACCATGCGCAAAGGCAAGCGCCGGCTCACTGGTTGACCGCGCCGCCCAGCTTGCCGACCAGCTGTGCACCGGCACGCGTGGTCACCAAGATTTCGTCGCCATCGACGACGATGATCACGTCTTCCAGCCCGATCGCGGACACGCGCGGGCCGTCACTTTCGACCAATACATTGCGGCAATCGACCAGCTCGGCCGTCCCATGTATCGAATTGCCAAGGGCATCGCGTTCCCGCGCGACCAGCAGGGCATTCCAGTTGCCGATGTCCGACCAGCCCATCTGCGCCGGCACCATCGCCGCACGGGTGGTGTTTTCCATCACCGCATAGTCGACCGACTCGCTTTCAA
Source organism: uncultured Novosphingobium sp. (assembly GCA_964571305.1). Classification (GTDB taxonomy): domain Bacteria; phylum Pseudomonadota; class Alphaproteobacteria; order Sphingomonadales; family Sphingomonadaceae; genus Novosphingobium. The sequence continues at coordinate 2,666 of CAZNBX010000022.1, read as the reverse complement.
TCGCAGCAAAGGCCTGCGCGTCGGGATGGAAGCGGGTGCCCTCAGCCTTGCCCTTTGCCACTGCCTCGCGCGCCAGGGCCGCAATCTGCGGTCGGTGCTGGGCAAGTTCGGCCAGGAATGTGCCAACGCGAAACGCAAAGATGCCGCCATTCCAGGCATAGCCCCCATCGGCCAGAAATGCCTTGGCCCGTTCAAGATCGGGCTTCTCAACAAAGCGCGCCACCTTGAAGCCAAGCTCGCCAATCGCTTCGCCGCGCTGGAGATAACCGAAACCGGTCTCGGGCGCGGTCGCGGCGATGCCGAACGAGACCAGCCAGCCATCCTGCGCGAGGTCGGCTGCCGCTTGCGCGGCGGCCTGGAACGCGGCGGGATCGGCAATGTGGTGATCGCTCGGGCAGACCAGCATGATCGCATCGTCGGGCAGGCGCAGCGCAGCAAGCGCAATCGCCGCAGCCGTATTGCGGGCGCAGGGCTCGACAATCGTCTCACCGCCCCGCCCCGCGGGCCATTGCGCTTCGACATGGGCGAGGTGAGCGGCACCGGTCACGACAATCGGGTCGGCAAAGCCGGCGCCAGCCGGACAGCGGTCCAACGTTGCCTCGAACAGCGTGCCCTCGCCCACCAGCGGCAGGAACGGTTTTGGCTTGCTGGCGCGGCTGCGCGGCCACAACCGCGTGCCACTGCCTCCGCACAAGACCACCGGATGGATTGCAGTTCTGCTCATGGCCGGATGCCAGGTTCCCTCGAAGCCCAGTTACTTGTCGGGCCACCGTTCCAGCTGGCAGCCCGGACCGTCGCGATAGGTTGCGGTCTCGCTCGCCAGCAGCGGAAACCGCGCCGTCACGCTCTTGCTTTGGGCATCCTCGCTGAGCGTGATCAACTCCATGCCCGGTTCGAAGTCCTTTTTGCAATCTCCCAGACTGCGTCCACCCACAAATCTGCACGAACAACCGACCCGCGCTCCATAGGCTGCACCGGTTTTCGCATAGCCATTCAGCGGCTTCCAGAAAAACGCGCCAAGGGCGATGAGCGAGGCCAGTCCAAGCAGCAAGACGCGCCCGCGCCACGGCGATCGGATTGCGGAATTCTGTTTCACGGTTGCCATTCGCGGGCCTTTGGGCAAGGGTTGCCGACACGATGTCGCGCACAAAGTTCCTTATCGTCCCGTTGCTTGCTGCACCAGCCCTGTTCGGCTGCGGCAAGCCGGCGCCTGTCGAACTGCCCCCGCCGGGCGAAGCGGCACTGGCGGCCGTGGTCCAGAAGCCGGGGGCGAATCGGGACAAGCTGGTCCGCGCCGCCGACGCCCTGTTCTCCAATCCCGAGACCGAGGAAACGCGCGCCCTGGTGGTCATGCACGACGGGCAGACCGTGGTGGAGCGCTATGGCTCTGGCTATGACCGCAATACGCGGTTCGTGTCCTGGTCAATGGCCAAGACCATCACCGCCGTGATGATCGGGCAACTTGTGGCCGATGGCCGCCTGAAGCTGGACGAAAGCGTCCCCATTCCGGCCTGGCAGCGCCCCGGCGATCCGCGCGGGGAGATTACACTGCGCCACCTGCTCCAGATGCGTTCGGGCCTGCGCCATACCGAGGCCGGGGATCCGCCCTACACCAGCGACGAGGTGCGGATGCTGTTCCTCGACGGGCGTGACGACATGTCGGCCTATGCCGAGGCCCAGCCGCTTGAGGCAAATCCGGGCAGCAAGTGGGAATATTCAAGCGCTACCACGGTGATCCTGGCCGATCTCGCGGCGCGGGCGCTAACGCCCAGCAACAATCCCGTGGTGCGCATGAACGCTGTGCGCGACTATCTGCGCACCCGTCTGTTCGACCCGATCGGCATGAAGGGGATGGTTCCGGAATTCGATGCGGCCGGAACCCTGATCGGTGGCAGCCTGATGCATGGCACGGCGCTGGACTTTGCCAGGTTCGGTGAATTCCTGCGCAACCGCGGCGCGGTGGCTGGCGCACAGCTTGTCCCGTCGACCTGGATTGACTTCATGACCAGTTCCAGCCCGGGCAACGCTGGCTATGGCGTGCAGCTTTGGCTCAACCGCAAGCAGCCCGATGGCACGGTGCAATGGCCCGGCGCACCGGCCGGCACTTTTTCGATGAACGGGCACCTGGGGCAATATGTGGTGGTGAGCCGCAGCAACGGCGTGGTCGTGGTCCGGCTCGGCAAGACGCAGGATAATGCGCACGTGCCGCTCCGCGCAGCCCTGGCCAAAATCGTCACGCTATTTCCCAGGGAGTGAAAACAAGTGGGTCGCAAAACAGCATTGGTAACTGGAATAACCGGACAGGACGGCGCCTATCTGGCACGGCTGCTGCTCGACAAGGGCTACACGGTTCATGGCATCAAGCGCCGATCGTCGTCGTTCAACACGGCACGCATCGACGACATTTATCAGGATCCGCACGATCCCGATCCGCGCCTGACCCTGCATTATGGCGACCTGACCGATGCAACCAACCTGATCCGTATCGTCCAGGAAACCCAGCCTGACGAGATCTACAACCTGGCGGCACAAAGCCATGTCCAGGTCAGTTTCGAGACTCCGGAATATACCGCCAACTCGGACGCGCTGGGCACATTGCGCTTGCTTGAGGCGATCCGCATCCTCGGCCTGGGACGCAAGACGCGGTTTTACCAGGCATCGGCCTC
>CAZNBX010000021.1:3572-15054 GCA_964571305.1 uncultured Novosphingobium sp. | reverse complement strand
CGACGATCGTCACCTGGTCATGTCCCAGCGTATGGACCAGTTGGGCGAAATCATAGACGAAGCCGGGCATCTCGTAGTTGCCATCGGGCGCCCAGGCACTGTCGCCGTGGCCGCGCAGATCGGGGGCGAGCACGTGCCAGTCCTTGGCCAGTTCTTCGGCCACCCAGTCCCAGCTGCGGCAATGGTCGCGCCCGCCGTGCTGAAGGATCAGCGGCGGAGCATCAGGATTGCCCCAATCGACATAGTGCAGGCGCAGGCGCTGCGAGATGAAGCTGTTGGCGGTCGGTCCATGCGGTGTCATGCCCTAGGCTTTGCTCCGAAGCCGGTTCCACGTCAATCCGGGGGAAATCGCTTTCGGATGCTCTGGCAATGCGGCGCGGCGAACCCTATCTGCACGGCGAAACGGAGGAATTCATGACCACGCACACCACGCGCATGCTGATCATCGGTTCGGGGCCTGCCGGGCTTTCCGCCGCCATCTATGGCGCCCGCGCCGGGATGCAGCCGATCGTGGTGCAGGGGCTCCAGCCCGGTGGCCAGCTGACCATCACCACCGATGTCGAGCATTACCCCGGCTTTCGCGACGTGATCCAGGGCCCGTGGCTGATGCAGGAAATGCAGGCCCAGGCCGAGCACGTTGGTACCCGCATGCTGTGGGACACGATCATGGAGGTCGACCTGTCCGGCCCTCCGTTCCGCGCGATTGGCGATAGCGGCGACGTGTATGAGGGCGACACCCTGGTCATTGCGACCGGGGCCCAAGCCAAGTGGCTCGGCGTTCCGGGCGAGCAGGAACTATCCGCCAAGGGTGTTTCCGCCTGCGCGACCTGTGACGGGTTCTTCTATCGCGGCAAGAAAGTGGTCGTGATCGGCGGCGGCAATACGGCGGTCGAAGAGGCGCTATACCTCACCAATCACTCGCAGGACGTGACCCTGATCCACCGCCGCGATTCGCTGCGCGCGGAAAAGATCCTGCAGGATCGCCTGATGGCGCACCCCAATATCAAAGTGCTGTGGAACAAGGCAGTTGATCACTTCGTCGGCGGCGATGCGGGACTCACCGGCGTTGCGCTGAAGGACACTGTGACGGGTGAAGTCAGCCTCGAGCCGACGGACGGCGCATTCGTGGCGATTGGCCATGCCCCGGCGACCGAACTGTTCAAGGGCAAGCTGGAACTCGACGCGGCAGGCTACATCGTGGTCCAGCCGGGCACGCCGAAGACCGCGATCCCAGGCGTGTTCGCTTGCGGCGACGTGATGGACCACACCTATCGCCAGGCGGTTACGGCCGCTGGCACCGGGTGCATGGCAGCGCTCGATGCCGAACGCTTCGTCGCCGAGCGCGAGTTCGCCGCTACGAAAGCGTAATCACTAGTGCCTTAGTTGGCAGCCTGCTTGGAAAGCGTGAAATCCAGCAGGTTGCCGTAGGTGGCGAAGATTTCGCCGTCGACGTCATCTTCGTCGATGACGATACCGAAACGGTCTTCCATTTCGGTGAGCAGACCGGCGACCGCCATGGAATCCAGCTCCGGCAGTTCGCCAAACAGGCCACTGTCCTCGGTGAAGCTGTCCGCGAGACCCGGGGCTAGACCGAGCGCATCTTCCAGAATTTGGCGAAGTTCACGGTCGGTATCGGGTCGCATTGCAGGTCCAATCCTGATTTCGACTGCGCTCTAGACGGGGCTGCGCCTGTTTCGCAAGCGCAGCATGCGGGATGGAGCAATTTTCTCATGGCAAGTCTGGCTGCAAGACCTTGGACTTCGCGAACGCCATCGTGATAGACGCCGTTTACCTTGAGGAGCTGATAGCCGTTGTCTGTTGCTGCCGAGATTGAAACGAAGCCGTTGGACCACCTGGTGTTGCGCGGGCGGGAGGGCTCGCCCGCGCTGGTCCTGCGCGACCGCAGCCTGACCTATGGTGAACTGGGTGAACGCATCGCCCACATGGCGGGGTGGCTCAGGGCCTTGGTTGGGGAGCCCGGCGCGCGCGTGGCGACCTGGGCGGCCAAGGGTGAGCTCACCTGCCTGATGCCGCTCGCCGCTGCGCGCGCGGGACTGGTGCATGTGCCGATCAATCCGCTGCTCAAGCGGGCGCAGGTTGCCCATATCCTCGCTGATTCCGGTGCAAGCCTGCTGGTCGCCAGTTCCAGCCGCATCTCCAGTCTGGAACCGGGCGACATTCCAGCGGCATGCGCAGTCAGGCCGGAAGCAGCTGCTTTGGAGGAAATGAGCAGCGCTGGGCCCCTTCCGGCGAGTTCGGCAAGTACGGATGACCTCGCGGCCATTCTCTATACAAGCGGCTCGACTGGAAAGCCCAAGGGGGTGATGCTCAGCCATGCCAACATGTGGCTCGGCGCGGAGAGCGTTGCCACATACCTGGAGCTCGCCACTGATGACGTGACGCTTGCGGTTCTGCCGCTTTCGTTCGACTACGGGCAGAACCAACTGCTTTCGACCTGGTATGCCGGGGGCTGCGTGGTCCCGCTCGATTACCTGACGCCGAAGGACGTCATTCGCGCGGTCGACAAGCAAAGAATTACCACCCTTGCGGCCGTGCCGCCGCTGTGGGTTCAGCTTGCGGAACTCGATTGGCCGAGTGAAACGGCGGCGAACCTGCGGAGGTTGACGAATTCCGGCGGCGCCTTGACCCCCGATCTCGTTCGCCGGCTGCGCAGCCTGTTCCCGGCCGCGTGCCTGTTCGCGATGTATGGGCTGACCGAGGCGTTTCGTTCGACCTACCTTGATCCGGCGCTGATCGACCAGCATCCGACTTCGATGGGTAAGGCGATCCCGCATGCCGAGATCTTGGTGATTGGCGACCAAGGTCAGATCGCTGCTGATGGCGAGGAGGGTGAGCTAGTGCATTGCGGGCCGCTGGTCGCACAGGGGTATTGGCAGGATAAGGCGCGGACGGAAGAACGCTTTCGGCCTGCGCCGATCCAGTCAAGCTATGGCGGAATCGCGGTTTGGTCGGGCGATCGGGTGCGCCGGGAAGCGGACGGCTTGCTTTACTTCGTCGGGCGCCGCGATGCGATGATCAAGAGCGCGGGAAACCGCATCAGTCCTCAGGAAATCGAGGAAGCTGCACTTGCCAGCGGCCTGGTGGCCGAAGCCGTAGCCCTCGGGCTGCCTGATGCTCGCCTTGGCCAGGCAGTCCACTTGGTTGTGCGCGCTGCGCCGGGCGTTGCGGATGCGGAAAACGAGTTGCCCCGGTATATGCTAAGGGAACTTCCGAACTTCATGCAGCCCCGGGAAATTCACTGGCGGAGCGCAATGCCGATTTCACCCAATGGCAAGCTTGATCGGGCCGGGCTTTACGAGGAACTGAGCGCATGAAGCCCCTTGGCCCCATCCCTTCGGGCTTTGACACGATCGATGGCGAACTCGCGATTGGCGGAAGGAAGGCGTCTGATCTGGTGGCCGAAGCGGGTGCAACGCCTGCGTTCGTCTATTCAACCGCGCTTTTGCAACGCCGAGTGGCGGAACTGCGCGCCGCGATGCCAAAGCGGCTTGGCTTGCATTACGCGGTCAAGGCGAACCCGTTCCCTCCCTTGCTTAAAGTAATGTCTGAACTGGTTGATGGGTTCGACATCGCTTCCGGCGGGGAACTCGAGATTGTCCGCAAGGCCGGAATCGATCCGGCGCTGATTAGTTTCGCCGGTCCGGGCAAGCGCACCGAGGAACTGGAAGCTGCGCTGCTGGCCGGCGCGACAATCAATCTCGAATCTGAAGGAGAGGCCGAGCGCGCGCTGGATGCTGGCCAGCGCCTTGGCATCATGCCGCGCCTTGCTATTCGGGTGAACCCGGATTTCGATCTGAAGGGTTCCGGCATGAAAATGGGGGGCGGGGCGAAACAATTCGGCGTCGACGCCGAACGCGTGCCAGTCCTTGTCCGGCGGATCGTTGAAGCAGGAGCGGATTGGCGCGGTTTCCATATCTTTGCAGGAAGCCAGGCGCTGGACGTCGCCGCCATCATCGAAACCCAGGCGCAAACACTGAAACTGGCCGCGCGCTTGGCTGATGAGAGCGGGGCCATCCTGCCGCGTTGCAATCTGGGCGGTGGTTTTGGCATCCCGTACTTCCCAGGCGACGTCTCGCTTGACATTGAAGCCATCGGTGCCGCGCTTGAAGCGGAGTTTACCAGCCTGCCGGACAGTCTGGCCGACACCAGTTTCTGCATTGAATTGGGACGCTATCTGGTCGGAGAGGCCGGGGTCTATCTCACTCGCATAGTCGACCGGAAGATCAGCCACGGAGAGGTGTTCCTGATCGTCGACGGCGGCCTGCACCACCAGTTGGCCGCATCTGGCAATTTCGGTACGGTGATCCGGCGCAATTACCCAGTCGCAATCGCCAATCGCTTTGGTGCCCTTGTAGAGGAAGAAGCGAGTGTCGTCGGATGCTTGTGTACCCCGCTCGACCGCTTGGCCGACAAGGGGGGCTTTCCTCACGCGGACGTCGGCGATCTTGTGGCGGTATTCTGTGCCGGTGCCTACGGAGCAACTGCGAGTCCCACCGCGTTTCTCGGGCACGGCCCCGCCATGGAATTGCTGGTTTAGCGACCAGACCTAAGCGAGCTGCCGCACCACGATGCGAAGCGGCTTGGTTTCTTATCTCAGCGCAACAGACAGCGACATTTCAAGCACCAACGAAAACGGCCCCGACTTGCGTCGGGGCCGCTTTGAAACTCGCGTAGTCGCTTACTTACGACCGAAGAAGCGCTCGAAATAGTCGTACATGCCCATCGTAAATCTCCTGCACTCCGCAGAGCCCATAGGGCTTTCTGCTGAGGCCTTAATAACCTGAAATTTACCAAGATCAATAGGAAAAAATTAACCACGATTGGAAAGAATCTCCAAAAGTAGCTGATTTTCCGTGGATAGTTTGTCGGCGCAGCAGGATTTGGAGGCCGACTGGAACGCCGACAGGGAGCAAAGCGACAGCCGTGAGCGGTTGATTCGAGGTCTGCGAGACGCGAGAACAGCCTACCCGCTGCGCGAATAGGCTTTCCAAAAAATGCCCGGGGGCAGAGCGTCTACCGTCGAGTGTTCGACGCCTTTACGCAGCTTTGATCCCGGCTCTGGCGGCGAGAAGATTTTTCAACGCATCGAAGCGCATGGGGCGGGCAAGATAGTATCCTTGCGCGATGCCGCAGCCGAGCGCGCGAAGCTTTTCGAGGGTTTCGAGATCCTCGATGCCCTCCGCAATCACCCTGCGGCCCAAACCGTGGGCCAGTTCGATCGTGGATTCAACCAGCAGCATGTCGCTTGCATTGGTAACCAGGCCACCGACGAAGCGCCGGTCGATCTTGATTTCCTGGCATGGAACAGAGCGGAGATATTCCAGAGTTGCATTGCCCGTGCCGTAATCGTCGATCGACAGATCAATGCCAATCGCCGCAATGCCATTCAGGTTGGCTGACACGATGGTGTGCTCGCTGAACGGCGCAGACTCGGTTACTTCCAGGGTCAGGTTGCGGGCCGGAAAACCGTTTGAGATCAAGGCCTGGGCAATCTCGGCCGTAAGTTGAGGTTGTTCAAGCAGGCTAGCCGACATGTTTACGCTGAGGCGAAACTCGGGATTGACCTCCAACAACGGTCGAACTGCGCGGAGTGCCTGCTCAAGTACGTGGAACGTAAGGCGCTTGATGCGATTGTGCAATTCAGCTGGAAGAACGAAGGCATCCGGTGAGATCGCACCGCGGGTTGGATGCTGCCAGCGCACCAGCGCTTCTGCTCCGATGACGCTGTTAGATTCCAGATCGAACTGCGGCTGATAGGCAATCCATATGTCGCCAGCATCAATAGCGGCATCCAGCTCGCTCATCAGCGAGAGTTCCCACGCAGCATCTTCGTCGTTTGCAGAGGTGTTGAACTGGACGAGCTGGTGCTTGGCAGCGGCATTGTCTGCTGCCAGCAATGCTCGGCCTATACGATTGGGGACGTTGCGCGCCAGGTCAATGTCGACGCCGAATGCCACGTGGAGATCGATCTTGCGGCCGCGCAATTCAAATTGGCTTTCGATCAGCATGGCGAGACCGGACAGGTGGTCGTGGAGCTCCTCGGTCGAGGCGGTGGGGCCCAGCAGGTATAGGACATCCTCCGCCTGATATAGAGTGTCATGGTCCTGCGGCAGGCTCAGGCGCCGAGCCAGCTCGTTCACAAGTTCGTCCTCCACCGGGGTGGGGAAGCTCGAGCAGATTGCCGCATAGTTGCGGATGCGCATCGCAATAATCGGACGTTGTGCTGCGAGAGGCTCTTCGCGAAGCGCGGACAGGTTCGGCAACAGCGAGCCCGCATTCTTTAGGCGCGCCTCATTGAGTTGGCGCAGCGTTCCGGAACGGTAGGCAACGATGCCGAACATGAGAACGGCGGACATCACATCAGCAGTGATGAGATATTTGTCGAGTATGAATGGGACGACCACACCGAGAACCACCACAAATGCGACGATAATTCTAGCGCCCCGGCCAGACCTCCCTTTGATAAGCGCCATCGCCCGGACCGCAGCAACAATCATCGCTGGAATCCAGCCGACGTGGATAGGATTGCCTTCCTTCAGCGTCTGCGCGCCGACTGCGTGCACGTAAACGCCTGGGAACCAACCCTGTCCATAGACCTGGACAAAGTCGAAGCTCTGCTCCGTAGTAACGCCGACAAGAAGGTCCTTACCGCGGATCCGTTCGGCAGGCACCTTGCCTTGGAGCAAGTCTGCCAAGCTGATGGTTGGGAATGATTTGACCTGAATAGTCCAGTCAGGACGGAATCGCTCACCGACTTCACCTTTGTAACCCGCAATGTCCGAAGCAAGAGAAGGAACCTCGCGACCGCCGAAGACGTCGGCAAACACCAGTTCGGCTGAAAGGGAGAAGGGCGTTGCCGCTCCATTGAGTGAGCGGATTGTCGTGTTCTTGAATTCAGGTGCAGGAAGGATTGCTTCCTTTTTCCCCGAATCACGGTTCCGATAATACATGGCACCGCTGAACACCCGGCCCTTGTACCGATCCAGGGCATCGGCGAATAGTTTGTCCCCGATAGTGTCCTGGGTGCGCGAGAAGGCTTCGTCGAAGTATACGCGCTTTGCTCCAGCGGCGAAGGCTCGGTCCAGCAAGTCTGCGTTGTACCTGCGTGAATAGGTCTCACTTCCGAGGAACTTCGAGGTCTTGTCGTCGATTGCGATCACGACGATCGATGGGTCTGCTGGCCGCGAACGAATTTCGTTCCGCATTCCGCGCCAGAGGTCTTCCAGTGGCAGCGGCATCTGAATTAGGCCCATGATTGAGCAAATCAGCAACGCCGATACGAAGATCCGAGGCCCGGTCGATAACTTTTTTGCTGATTTGGAGCGGAAGGGCCAAATCATATCGAGTACCCCCGCGCTGATTCGGCGCCTTCAAGGGTATTGCTTTTAAACAGGCACTTAGGCCCTGTGGGACAGGGTCGATAGGGCTGCTTTTCTGGGCGCGTTACCAGTCGCATGTGGACTGGGTAAGCTGGAATTGGTAATTTTTCGTTAGCACTAATATCGATTTACCTTTGGTTGCTGAAAATGCCGGTGGGCGCGGATCCGCGCTTTTCTTGATATGAGATATTGTTACAACCATGCGGGGGCGCTATGGGCTGCGGTATGAAATCGGCACAGCACCCCGGCGCAATGCTTCCAATCGCCTACGCAATCTCGTTCCTGCCCATGGTTTTCGCCAGCTTTCCAGCCATAGCGCATGCGCAAGACCAAGAGAAAATGGGCGACTATCATGCTAGCCCGGACGAGGAGATCGTTGTCACCGCGCTACGCCGCACTAGCCGGGAAGACAGCATTTCCGGCGTTGCGATCGTCCTGGCGGAACAACTGGTCGCCAACTTGCGCCCGGGGCTGGGGGACAGCCTGACGCATACGCCGGGCGTTTCCGCCACCTCCTTCGGTCCGAGTGCCTCGCGCCCGGTCTTGCGCGGCTTGCAGGGTGAGCGCGTCAAGGTGCTGTCCAACGGTATAGGTTCGATTGACGTGTCCAACACTTCGGTCGACCACGCGCCGGTGGTCAATCCGCTTCTGGCCCAACGGGTCGAAGTGCTGCGCGGACCGCAATCCCTGCTCTATGGATCGTCGGCAAGCGGCGGTGTGGTCAATGTCATTGACCGGCGCATCCCCACTGCGGTTCCCGATGAACCTGTGCATCTGTCAGCCATGGGTGGCTTTGGCAGCGCCGCCAACGAACGCATGGGGGCAGTCGCGGGTGAAGTGCCGCTCGGCGGTAGCTGGGTTGGGCATGTTAACGGGTCGTGGTTGAAAACTGATGATCTGCGGATCGGCGGGCACGCACTTACCCCGGCGCTGCGCAGCCAGGCGCTGGCGACAAGCCTTCTTCCGGTGGATCAGCGCGGTAACGGCGAGATCGATTTTGCGTCCAATGCGGCACTGAAGGGAACATTGCCCAACACGGCGAACGAAACGTGGACTGCTGGGGCAGGCGTTGCCTATGTCACCGACCAGGGCAACATGGGCGTGGCCTATAGCCGTTACGACAGTCTCTACGGCGTACCTGTACGCTTCGCGACAGCGCCAGACCAAGGCCAGGAAGCGCCTCGTATCAAGTTGCGACAGGATCGGATCGATGCCCGGGCAGAGCTGATCCCGGGCGGGGATCTGATCGACAAGATCGCGTTCCGTTATGCCTATGGTGACTACGTCCATTCGGAAGTCGGACCCGACGGGACAATCGGCACGACATTCTTCAGCAAGGGCATGGAAGGCCGCCTTGAACTGGTCCAGGCGGATCGCGGCGGTTGGAAAGGGCTGACTGGCACCCAGGTCGTCATCCGCGATTTCAACGTTATCGGGGATGAGGCGTTCCTGCCGAAGAACAGCACGGAACAGGTCGGGCTGTTCACGCTTCAGCAGTATGAAAGCGGTCCGCTTTCCATCGAGGGCGGCGCACGGTTTGAGCATACCCGCCAATCGTCCAAGCCCGACGCATCGCATCCGGAGTTCTTCGACGGATCGCGTACCTTCAACACCTTTTCAGCCGCTCTTGGCGGGGCCTACGATCTTGCTCCCGGCGTGAAGCTGGCGCTGAACGGTTCGCACACTGAACGTGCGCCTTCGGCCGAAGAGCTGTTCGCAAATGGTCCCCACGCGGGCACATCCGCTTTTGAGGTTGGCAATCCCGATCTCAAGACGGAACGGGTCTGGGCGGTTGAAGCAATCCTTCGGGCTAATCTGGACGGGGTCCGTTTCGAAGGTTCGCTGTTCCACAATTGGTACAGCAATTTCGTCTATGAGGACCGCACCGGCGAGATCGTTGATGGACTGCCGGAATACCGCATCCGTCAGGCAACGGCGCGGCTTTATGGCTTCGAGGCGGAAGTCGATGCAACCTTGGTTCAATCAGGTGCTTGGAAATTGGCGGCGAACGGTCTCGTGGACTATGTCCGCGCCGAGATCGATGCCGTCGGTCCGGCCCCGCGCATCCCGCCGCTGCGAGTGCTGGGTGGTCTGACGGCGGAGTCCTCGAAACTGGATCTTGGGTTCGAGGTTGAGCATGTCTTTGCCCAGAACCGGGTCGCGGCGTTTGAAACCACGACGCCGGGCTACACGCTGGTAAACCTGTCCGCGACCTGGCGGCCGATGGGCGAACACGGTCCGCTCAGCCTGGTTTTGTCAGGCAACAACCTGTTCGACGTCGAGGCGCGGCGCCATGCCTCTTACCTAAAGGACTATGCGCCGCTGGCAGGACGCGACATCCGGATTACCGCCCGGCTTGAGATCTAGGCCTATTCCTCGCCGTGTCCGGCGGCGAGGTAGTCCTGGCTTTGCATTTCCATCAGGCGGCTGACGGTGCGCTCAAATTCAAAGGCGCCGTCGCCCGCGGTGTAGAGCTGGTCCGGTTCGGCGGCGGCCGTGGCCAGCAGCTTCACCTTGTTCTCGTAAAGCGCATCGATCAGCGTGACGAAGCGCGCGGCCTCGTTCCGGTTTTCCGGACCCATGCGCGGAATCCCGACCACGATCACGGTGTGATAGGTCTGGGAAATCGCCAGATAGTCGCTTGCCCCGCGTGCTTCGGCGCAGAGCCGCTTGAAGCTGAATACGCCGACGCCCTTCAGGCTCTTGGGAACATGCAGAACGCGGCCGCCGCCGAGATCGAGATCCGCAGAGGGTACATGGGCACTGTCTTCGGGTGGATAGTCGGTGAGGCGGAAGAAGGCTTCACGCACCTGTGCAGTTGCTTTCTCGCCAAGCGGAGTGTGCCAGGTGTCCATCCCCGCCAGACGCTCAAGCCGATAGTCATGCGGGCCATTCAGCGCCATGACGTCAATCAGGGCGATGAAGGGCAGGAAATGCTCGCGGTTAAGGCCATCCTTGTAGAGCTGGCTGGGCGCGCGGTTGCTGGTCGTGACAATGACCAGCCCATGATCGAGGATCAATGCGGTGAACAGCCGGCTCATGATCATTGCATCGGCGGAATTGTTGACGACCATTTCGTCGAAGGCGAGGACCCGCAATTCATCGGCGATCGCGGCCGCGACCGGCGGGATCGGGTCGCCGCTCTCACTCTTGCGGGCTTCGCGCAGCCGGGCGTGCACTTCCAGCATGAAGGCGTGGAAATGGACTCGGCGTTTCGCCGGAATGGCCAGGCATTCGTGGAAGAGGTCCATCAGCATCGACTTGCCCCGGCCAACGCCACCCCACAGGTAGAGACCTCGCGGCGCCTGCGCCTTCTTGCCGAACAACTTGCCGAGCAGGCCCGCGGAGGGTGCCTGTTCAAGTTCGGCTTGCAGGCGGCTCAACCGTTCTGCGGCGTGACGCTGTTCGGGATCAGGGCGCAATTCACCCGCCGCGACCAGTTCTTCGTAACGGTCGATGACCCGGGTCATCGCGGGGCAGTGGGTTTGCGGATCGTGCCGGAGAATGCGGCGACCAGGTTGCCTTCGCCTTGTTCGACTACGCCACGCAGGAATACCAGGCGGCGGGTTTCCTTGAGTAGTTCGGTCACCGCGTCGCAGGGCACACCGGGCTTGCCGGCGCCGATGAACTGGACATTTAGGTCCAGCGTGACAGCAGTTCCGGCTTCGATGATGCCGAGCATGCGCGAGCAGGCAAACAGGGCGATATCCACCAAGGCCATGACGGTCCCGCCATGGATATTGTTGCCCAAGTTGGTGTGGCGGTGCTCGGGAAACATCCTGAGCCGCGCTTTCCCATCGGGATCGGCGCGGACCAGGAGTTTGGGAAACATCCAGCTGTTGAAGCGGGTCTTGTCGTTCAGCTCCCAGGTGAACCAGCCGGGATTGTCCGGATCAGGCTCGCTCCTGAAGCCGCGGTCGTCGCTCATCAACCAGGGCCTTAAACGTGACGCTCTGCCTGCATCTTCTTGATTTCGGCAATCGCGCGGGCCGGGGAGAGACCCTTCGGACACACGTTGGCGCAGTTCATGATCGTGTGGCAGCGATAGAGACGGAACGGATCTTCCAGCTCGTCAAGGCGCT
>CAZNBX010000021.1:0-3562 GCA_964571305.1 uncultured Novosphingobium sp. | reverse complement strand
AGCCGGGCCAAGGAACTTATCAGAGTTCCACCAGTAGCTTGGGCACGAGGTCGAGCAGCAAGCGCACAGGATGCACTCGTAAAGGCCGTCCAGCTTTTCGCGCTGTTCGGGGCTTTGCAGGCGTTCCTTGCCCGAAGGCGTGGTCGACACGGTCTGCAGCCACGGACGGATCGAGGCATACTGGGCGTAGAAATGAGTGAAGTCAGGGACGAGGTCCTTGATCACTTCCATCGAGGGCAGGGGCGTGATGCGGATCTCGCCGACAAGGTCCTCAATCGCGGTGGTGCAAGCCAGGCCATTGCGCCCGTTCATGTTCATCGCGCAGGAACCGCAGATCCCTTCGCGGCATGAGCGGCGGAAGGTCAGGGTCGGGTCCATTTCCGACTTGATCTTGATCAGGGCGTCCAGAACCATCGGTCCGCACTTGTCCAGATCGATCTCGAACACGTCGTAATGCGGGTTTTCGCCGCTGTCCGGATCATAGCGATAGACGGTGAACTTCTTGACGCGACCTGCGCCCTCGGCGCGATGATGCGTACCTTGTCCGCTGATCTTGCTGTTAGCAGGAAGAGTGAAGCTTGCCATGACTGTCCCTGTAGCTTGGCGGCGACGTGCCGTGCTTTGCGCCCTCTCTAGCGATTCATTGCGCCGGGGCAAGCAGTCCAAAGAGGAAATTTCATTTAGGAGCCAGGCGGGATGAATATCCCGCTGGTTGCTGCAGCGAAGGCAAGGGCGGCGGTTATGATCGCGGTCGTTACGGCCAGGCGGACAAGGGCTGTGACGCCATTCTTGCGCCACAGCCAGGTATTGTCCGCTTGGAACAAAGTTGCGGTCAGTTGCGACCCGCTCTCTTCCTCCGCCGTACTTCGGTGCGACCCACTGGCGAAGGAGAGAACACCTTCCGCGCGCTCCCCTTGGTCTGGCAGGGCTGTTTGCGGAACCTGTATTTTCTTCCATGTATCGGAATTTGCCTGTAATTCTGGCAAGATTTCCTGGTTGGCCTGGCGATAGAGCCTGGCGAGTTCGCCGCGCGGGATCCAGCCAAGCCGCGCCCGGATCGCTTCGATCCGCTGATTAACCGCGCTTTCGGAAATGCCGAGGAGGCAGGCGATTTCCTTGCTTGTGCGATTGTCCGCGACTAGCGCCAAAACTTCGCGCTGCTTTTTGGTCAGCTGCGAGAGCACGTGTTTCTGTCGCATCATGTCGCCTCCACCTTATGGATTGTTAGTCCAAAGTGGATAAATCGGCAATCGTTTGTAGAGCTAAATACGTATAAGCAGCGTTATGAATCAATCATCTAGGTCGCCTCGGACCTTGGCCACTTCGACAATCGCTTTTGCGAAACCGAGGGGATCGTCCTCCTGGATGAAGTGTCCTCCATGCAGGATCCGATGGTCCAGCCCCTTGGTTCCAGGAACGCGCTCCAGCCACATCGCATCCCCGCCGCGGGTGATCGGATCACCGTCCGAGAAGCAGCAAAGGAAGGGCTTGGTCCACTTTTCAAAGACGCTCCACGCCCGCAGCTGGTCGGGCACGGCCGGATTGCCATCAAAGGGCACCATGCCCGGATAGACGCGGGCGGCAACCTTGCTGGCGCGGGTCGGGAAGGGGGCGTCATAAGCGGCAATCTCAGCCGGGCTGAGCGCCCGCTTGGTGCCCCGTTTGACGATCCCACCAATCGGGAACACCGGACTGTAACGCGAAAACGCGCGCCAGATGGCAAAGGCGCGGGGTGGCTCCTGTCCAGCCGGAAGGCCGCCATTGCTCAACGCGATGCCGTGAAACCGTTCCGGCATTTCTGCGGCCATACGCAGACCGATCAGCGATCCCCAATCTTGGCAGCCCAGCGTTATCCGCCGCAGGTCGAGCGCTTCCATCCATTCGCGCATCCATGCGACCTGACCGGCGTAGGAATAGGCCGCCGGGTCTAGCGGCTTGTCGCTCTTGCCAAAACCGATGAGGTCGGGCGCCACGACGCGAAAGCCCGCCTTCACGATGGGTTCAATCATGTGGCGGAACAGGTAGCACCAGGTTGGTTCGCCATGGAGCAAGAAGACGACCGGCGCATCCTTGTCGCCCTCGTCGAGATAGTGGACGCGAACACCGTCGCGCAGTTCCAGATAGTGGGATTCGAAAGGAAAGTCGGGTAGGGCGGCAAACCGCTCTTCCGGCGTGCGAAATACCTGCATGATTGTGTCTTCCTCTCCCTGTCCCTTGTGGCATCATGGCGGGAACGAAAACGGATGGGAAGGGTGACTGATGGGATTGTCCGCATGGTATGAGGAAAAGATCGTCCCGCGCTTCATCAAATGCGCTTGCTCCAGCCCGGCCATCATGCACCTGCGCGAGAAGGTGGTCCCACTGGCCAGCGGTGCGGTCTTCGAGATCGGCTGTGGCGGCGGGATCAACCAGCAACTTTATGATCCCTCGCGGATAACCAGTTATGCGGGCCTCGATCCCTCGGCGAAAGGGCTGGATTTCGCCCGTGCGGAAGCCGCCAGGCATGGCCTGTCAGCCGACATTCGCCAGGGATTTGGCGAGAGCATTCCTTTCCCTGATGAGAGCTTCGATACGGTAGTCTGTACCTTCACCCTGTGTTCGGTCGAAAGCCAGGCGCGAACCCTGTCCGAACTGCGTCGTATCCTGAAGCCGGGCGGTCGCTTACTCTACGCCGAGCATGGCGGTGCACCCGATGCCAATGTGCGCAAGTGGCAGGGTCGGATCGAGCCGGTGTGGAAGCGTCTCGCCGGAGGGTGCCATCTGACCCGTCCGGTGACGCGCGCGATTGCTGCTGGCGGGTTCGAAACCCACGAGGCGGGCGAACGATATGCACCCAAGACACCACGCTGGGTTGGCTGGATGGAGTGGGGTGAAGCCATCAAGGCTGGCTAATCCAGATCCGCAAAGAAAAAGGCGGCGAGGTTTGTTCCCCGCCGCCTTTTTGTTGGCCTAACCCGGCGTCTTATTCGCCGAAAGTCCGCTGCCACCAACCCCGACGCGGGGTGCCTGGCTGCTCTTCCTTGGCCTCTTCGGCCGGTTCCGGCTGAGCTTCGCTCGTTACCGATGGTGCTTCTGGTTCAGCAGCGACAGCCTTCTTGCGGGTGCGCTTCGGCTTGGCCGGAGCTTCTGCGGCAGGCTCTGCGGCTGCCTCGACAGGTGCTTCTGCCGGTTCAGCGGCAGGCGCTTCATCAGCGACCTTCTTCTTGCGGGTGCGCTTCGGCTTGGCCGGGGCTTCCTCGGCTACCGGGCTTGCTTCGCCGGCATCCGGTTCAACCGCAAGAGCGTCTGCCGCCGTTTCAACGACAGGTTCAGCCTCGACCTTCTTCTTGCGGGTGCGCTTCGGCTTGGCCGGTGCTGCCTCGGCTTCCGCTGCAGGCGCTTCAGCAGCTTCGGCCACTTCAGTTTCGGGTCTAGCGGTAGCTTCGTCGGTGGCCTCTTCGGTGCCAGCTTCGTTAGCGCCTTCACCTTCACCGCGACCACGGCCACCACGCCGACGACGACCGCGACGGCGCTTTTTGCGCTGTCCTTCGCCATCCTCGCCTTCGCCGCGTTCGCCTTCCTC
>CAZNBX010000020.1:14105-15772 GCA_964571305.1 uncultured Novosphingobium sp. | reverse complement strand
CGGTCCGTGAAAGGCGTGTGTAATGATCCGTTCCGAACTCGTGTCCGCCATTGCGCGGGAAAATCCCGGTTTGCGTGCCGAAGAAGTCGAAAAGATCGTTTCGACCTTCTTTGACGAAATTGGCCAGAAACTGGCTTCGGGTGGCCGCGTTGAACTGCGCGGTTTCGGAGCTTTCTCGACCCGCGCGCGCGATCCCCGCAAGGGCCGCAATCCCCGCACGGGCGACGCTGTCGATGTCCCCGGCAAGCGGGTTCCCTATTTCAAGCCCGGCAAGGAAATGCGCGCGCGTTTGAACACCGACTGAGCCAAAGCGTCGCATTGGCGACGCTGGCGCAAAACGGCCCGCGGCTCTGGACCAGCGACCAGCTTGTTCTTGAGCCTCGGGCCTTTTTCTTTGGGGCTGGAAAGGCTTTCTGCATCGCCCTATGGCGAGATGCGATGCGGACGTGGCGGAATGGTAGACGCCGGGGACTTAAAATCCCCTGATCCCTGATCGTGTGGGTTCGAGTCCCACCGTCCGCACCAAGATCTCTGCCATATCGGCAAATTCAAATCAGCGGCATGCCCAGGGGGGAGGAGTCCAATCCACCCAGCTGCATCATGTCGAGGCGGATAGTTGTCACCCAGTCCCTGTTCAAGCCCGGCTGATCTTCTGTCGCGATCTCAAACTTGGTTAGAATCACGGCCAGGCTGGCGGGCGCGGCGCTCATTACCCGATCCTCGGCCTGCATGATTTCATCGAGTAGATATTCGTCAAACGCCCCGGCGCTTCGCGTTTCGGCGAGGCGGTAACGTAAGCGTCGGTAGGCTTCGACATCCGCCTTGAACCCTTCTGATCCTCCGGGCTCGGAAAAACTGCGCGCCATCATTGTCCCCTGTTTCGTCAGGCGTAGTAAATGGCTTGGAAACCATTAACGAGAGGCCAGCAGGGATAGTGAACCCATGGTAAAATAAAGTGGCTCATTTCGCCTTAAGCAGACACTGGGTAATTTGCCTTGGTTTGCTGCCAAGGGTCGCAGAAACCCGTCGTGGCAGAAGCTGCCAACGGGGGTGAAACACTACTTCACGCGTTTACGAAATGCGCCTTGCCGACCAGGCGCCAATGCTTAACGCGCGCCCGGGACCAGCCCGGGCGCGGCGATAAAGTCTCTGCGTGACTTCAGAACTTTTCCAGCGTCACTTCCATCTTGCGGAAGCCATGGACGAAGTTGGCGCGGACGCGTTCGACCTTGCCGGTGACGTTCACCCGCATCCGGCGCTTGTGCATCTCTTCCATCAGGATCTTGAGCTGCAGCTCGGCCAGGCGCGCCCCGACGCAGCGGTGGATGCCGTAACCAAACGAGAGGTGGCGCCGCGCGTTCTCGCGATCAAGGATGACCTTGTCCGGGTCGGTGAAGACTTCCTCGTCCCGGTTCGCCGAAATGTACCAGAGGAGCAGCTTGTCGCCCTTCTTGATCTGGTGCCCGAACAGTTCGGCATCGGCGGTCGCGGTGCGGCGCATGTGGGCCAGTGGGGTCTGGAACCGGATTATTTCCTGGCCCGCGTTGGGGATCACGCTTGGATCGGCCTCGAACTTGGCGCGCTGGTCCGGGAAGGAATGGAGCGCGTGGATGATTCCCGACATGGTGTTGCGGGTGGTATCGTTGCCGCCGACGATCAGGAGGATC
>CAZNBX010000020.1:13683-14095 GCA_964571305.1 uncultured Novosphingobium sp. | reverse complement strand
GCGGGCTCATGTGGTTCATCGCGTCGGAATGGATCATCATCGAGATCAGGTCGCGGGCGGGCGGCTTGCCCATGCGGTCGATCCACAGCGTCTTGAAGTAGTTCGCCATCTCCTGGAAGATTTCCCAGCGGGTCTCGTTGAGTTCGCGGGCGAAGCTCAGTTCGACGTCCCCGGCCCAGTCCGACCAGAAGGTCAGCAGGCGGCGGTCTTCCCATGGGAAGCCGAACAGGATCGCCAGCGTGCCGGTGGTCAGTTCGACCGAAACCTTGTCGACCCAGTCGAACTGCTCGCCAAACGGCAAAGTGTCGAGCGTCGCGGCAGTGCGGGCGCGGACTTCCTCAGCCATCTTCTCGATTTCACCCGGCGTAAAGGCGGGGGCGACGGTGCGGCGCTGGCCGGTATGCTCGGGCCG
>CAZNBX010000020.1:7942-13673 GCA_964571305.1 uncultured Novosphingobium sp. | reverse complement strand
GGCCGGTCCATTGCAATGAACATCGGCAGGCGGCGCTCGGCCAGTTGTTCCTCGGTCACGTCCTTGGGCGGTTCGGTGATCGTGATCCCGCCGTATTGCCAGGACGATGAATAGAGCTCCGGCAGCGCCTCGACGTGCTGGATCGCTTTCGAGCTGACGATGTTCCAGTACGGGCCATAGGGCGATTCCGGAACGTAGTTGACCGGCTCCTTGGCGCGCATTTCGGCAAAGATCGGCTGCCAACGGTCCTCGACATAGATGTCCGAACGCGACACGTCCCACGGGTGGGTGTGCTTGGGCAATTCCTGGCCATGCTCCTTGAGCCAACCCTCGAACGCCTCGGTTGCAGTGGGCGAGGTGCGGTAGATGAATTTCTCCGGACTGGCTGCCTGGGTGGCCATCGTATCTCTCTCCAAAAACCGCACCTTGGCCGATGCGTTGCTTGTCGAGACTTATCCGGCGCAACTTACCGAAATGTCAATAGGACCTCGGTGAACTGCAGGACAGGTCGGTCAAGCAGCGGAGCGGCGAAACCAGCGACGACTTGAACCGCTGGCCGATCCGCTTTTCATCACGCGGGTGCGGAACATCGTTGCGCCAAGCCGGACAAACACCGTGACGCAAATGACCTGCCAGGCGATGGTTAGGGCATGGACCAGCAGGCCTTCGTGCTGCGCAGCCTTGGCCAGCATCATGAACGGCGACGAGAACGGGATGACCATCGCCGCCTGATACACCCACGATCCCGGGCGCGCCATGGCGTAACCGGCGAAGAAGAAGTTCAGCAACTGCAGCATGGTAACCGGCATCGACAGCGTCTGGACTTCGCGCACCGTCGTGGCGAGCGAGCCGATCGCCAGGAAAACCGAACCCAGCAGCAGATAGCCAAGCGAGAAATAGACCACGCCGAGCAGCAGGAAAGGCAGCCAACCGACCGCCGGTGCGGCATAGTCGGACAGGCTGTGTCCGGCCGAAAGCCATGCTGCTCCGCCGACGGTGGCCCAGACAGTGATGCCGACCCAGGACACCGCCAGCATCGCGAACAGCTTGCCCAGGAAGACCGCGTCCATCGGAATGGCTGCGGCGAGGACTTCGATGATCTTGTTGCTCTTCTCTTCGACCAGATTGGAAAGCACCATCCCGGCGAGCAGCATGGTCAGCAGGAACAGCACCGTCTGGCCGATTTGCGCGGTGAACAATCGTGAGCGGGTCTGGTCAGCTTTCGAGGTGGCAATGCTGTTCAGTTCCACGTCGGGGAATGCCTTGGGCCCATTGTCCGCTGCTGACGCGGCGATCAGTGCGACCCGTCCCTGCCAGCTTTCGATCCGGTCAGTTGGTCCGGTCAGTTGCGGCGCGGTGGGCGTGCCGCTGACGATTGCGGCAAGATTGGCCTGGTTGGATTTCATCGCGCTGGCCGGATCAAATTTCTCGCCCGGAGCAAGCTTGCGGACCACGATCATTTCCGGAATGGTTTCGCCTACTTCGCGGGACAGCCGCTGTTGCGCCGCGACCATCGCAGCGACGTCGCTGGCGCTCATCGCAACGCCGAGGACCGGACGCTCCATGCTGTCCTTGACCTGTGCCCCGACCCCGCCGGCGAGCCCGCCGACCACGAAGGGAAACAGCGGGCCGAGCAGGAAGAAGATGAAGCTGCGCGAAAACAGGATCGCGGTGAAATCGCGGCGGGCGATCACAAAGGCGGCAGCCAGCGTCGAAAGGCGCCCGGTACGGGTCTGTGCATTCATCGCCGTGACTCCTCTTTCTCTTCTTCCAGAGCCATTGCGGCAGCCTCTCCCGCGATGGCGACGAAAGCATCGTGCAGGCCAGCGCGCTCGATCGACAGCGAGAGAATTCCTGCTTCGCCTTCGATCAGCGCGCGCAGCAGCGGCTCGATCCCGCTCTCCGGCAGGGTGAACAGCCAGAAGCTTCCCTCGTGCCGGGCATCGGATGGCAGCGCCTTGCGCCAGGGGCCGTCCTGCGCCCGCGTCTCCAGCCGGACCTGCGGCCGGATCCGGTCGCGGGCCAGGTCGACCGCTCCGGCAAAGGGGACCTTGCCGCCGGCAATGATCGCCACCTCGTCGCACAGCCGTTCGGCATGGGCGATGACGTGAGTCGAAAAGATCACCGTGGTTCCACTCTGCGCGAGGGTACGGATCATCCGCTCCAGCTTGCCCTGGTTCAGCGCATCGAGACCGGAAAAGGGCTCGTCGAACACGACCAGGCGTGGCTGGTGCACTAGCGTGCCAAGCAGTTGGACCTGCTGTGCCATGCCTTTCGACAGCTGCCTGATCTGGCGGTCGATCGCATATCCCAGTCCATGTTCCTCCAGCAGCTCCTTGCCGCGCTTGCGCCCTTCGCGCAGCGGCAGGCCGCGCAGCGCGCCGAGGAAGGCGATCGCTTCAAAGGCCTTCATGGCAGGATAGAGGCCGCGTTCCTCAGGCAGGTAACCGATGGTGTGGGCTACTTCGTGCGGGCGTTCCGTTCCCAGCACCCGCCGCACGCCCCCATCCGGATCAATGATCCCAAGCAGCATGCGCAGCGTGGTGGTTTTTCCCGCGCCATTGGGACCGAGAATGCCGTAGATCGAGCCTTCGGGAACGGCCAGATCGACTCCGTCGACTGCGGTAAAACCGTCGAACCGCTTGACCAGGCCATGGGCCTCGATTGCCAGCGGCCTGGATTCTTTGCCGCCCGCGTTGCTCGTCATCGGTCCATCGCCTAGTTTCATCATTGCCGCCTAGTATGGAGCGGGAATGAACAGGAGCAACAGGAACTTTGGTTAAAACCGCGCCAATACAATTGCTCAGGCACGATTTGCTGGCCGAGGCGCGGCGCTTGGGTTTTGTCGCCTGCGGCATCGCCCCTGCAGCCGAGGACCCGGTGCGCGCGGCGCGGCTCGAACAATGGCTGGGCGAAGGGCGCCACGGGGCGATGGAGTGGATGGAAAGCCGCGCCCATCATCGCCGCAGTCCGCAGGGGCTGTGGCCAGAGGCGCGCAGCGTGATTGCCCTGGGTATGAGCTATGCTCCCGCAGCCGATCCCCTTGCCCTGGCGGCCGCGCCAGACCGGGCCCGCATTTCTGTCTATGCCCAAGGCGCGGACTACCACGACACGGTGAAGAAGGCGCTCAAGGCCCTGGCCCGCTGGCTGGTGGCAGAGGCGCAGGCGCGCGGACTGGGTGAGATTGGGGTCAAGGTGTTCGTCGATACCGCGCCGGTCATGGAAAAGCCGCTGGGCGAAGCGGCGGGCCTTGGCTGGCAGGGCAAGCACACCAACCTGGTCAGCCGGGAACACGGCTCGTGGCTGTTCCTTGGCGCGATCTACACCACCGTGGAATTTGAACCCGATCCGCCGGGGCGCAACCGCTGCGGTTCGTGCTCGGCTTGCCAGGACGCCTGCCCGACGAATGCTTTTCCGGAACCCTACCGCCTCGATGCGCGGCGCTGCATTTCCTACCTGACCATCGAGCTGAAGGACGCGGTCCCGCTGGAATTCCGCAAGGCGCTGGGCAACCGGATCTATGGCTGTGACGATTGCCTGGCGGTCTGCCCGTGGAACAAGTTCGCTTCCAGCGCCCACGCGATGAAGCAATTCCTGCCGCGTGCCGAACTGACCGCGCCAAGGCTCAACGAACTGCTGGCGCTGGATGACGCGGGCTTTCGCAAGCTCTTTTCCGGTTCGCCAATCAAGCGGATCGGGCGTAACCGTTTCGTCCGCAACTGCCTTTACGCCGCGGGCAACAGCGACGATGCCACGCTGGTCAAACCGGTGGAGGCGCTACTCGGCGATCCTGACCCCGTCGTGGCCGAAGCCGCGAACTGGGCGCTGGGGGAGCTTGGCGCAGCCCTCGCCTAGCGCCCCAGCAGGTTGCGCGCCTGGCTGGCCAGTTGCGCCAGCATCGCCGGAGCAACTGGAACCGCCGCCTGGGCGCGGGCGATCACGCGGCGAAACTGGGTGATGCCCTCCGCCTGCTGGTCGGCCCACGCCGCCACGGCGGCAGCGGCTTCGCCGTTCTTGCCCATCCGGCGGCGCAGGAATTCCAGCCGCATTTGCTGGAAATCGCGGGCGAGGCCATTGACCAGCAAGCGCTCCCACGGATCGGACGGGCTCATCCGGGCGGCAGTCTGCTGCGCCCAATCGAGGCCCATGCGCGCACCCAGGTCGGCGAAGGCGGCAGTGATTTCCCGTGCCGGTGCACCGCTGTCGCGGGCGAGCTTGGCCAGGCCCACCGTCCCGTCGAGGTCCTGCAACTTGGCAACCAGCGCGGCTTCGCCCTCTGGCGCTCCGGCTGCTGCCAGCTGCGCGCGCATGCGTTCGGACTGGCTGCGCACTTCGCCGGAGAACAGGATTTCGACGTCGCGGCTGAGGTCGTTCACCCCGCCCTGCAGTTCGGCGACCAGCGTCGATGGCGTGCAGCCATGACCACCGACCCGCAGCAGGTCGGCGATGTGGTCAGCCAGAGCCGCCGCGGCCCGGTTGAACAGGGTGATGCGCGCGGTTTCGCTCATCTCCGCAGTTTCCAGCCGCTGCCACGTTTCGTTCATGCCAAGCAGGCGTTCCGCCGCGACGAAAGCAGCGGCAACCTGGGCGAGGCTGGCGCCTTCCTCTTCCGCCAGTTCGAACGGATGGATCAAGCCCATGCGGTTGACCAGGCGGTTGGCCAGCTTGGTCGCGATGATCTCGCGGCGCAGGCGGTGCTCGAGGATGTCCTGCTCGAACTTGCCGCGCATGGGTGCGGGGAAGGCGCGCAGCAATTCATCAGTCAGGCCCGGATCGTCAGGCAGGACGGAATCCTCGATCGCGGCTTGAAGGGCAAGCTTGCCGCTAGACAGCAGCACGGCTAGTTCGGGTCGGGTCAGGCCCCGACCATCGGCGGCGCGGCGGGCATAGACCTCGCCATCGGCCAGGCCTTCGGTCTTGCGATCCAGCTGTCCCGCGCCTTCCAGCGTCTCGATTAGGCGCAGGTGCGATGCCGTTGCCTTGGGACCATCGGCCTCGGCAATCGACAAGGCCAGGGCCTGAAGTCGGTTGTCTTCCAGCACTAGGGCGGCAACCTCGTCGGTCATTTCAGCAAGCAGCTTGACCCGGTCGTCTTCGCTCAGGCGACCGGCGCGCTTGGCTCCGGCCAGGGCGATCTTGATGTTGACCTCGTTGTCCGAGCAATCGACCCCGGCCGAATTGTCGATGAAGTCGGTGTTGATGCGCCCGCCGCGCAGGGCGAACTCGATGCGCCCGGCCTGGGTGCAGCCCAGGTTGGCACCTTCGCCGATCACCCGGGCGCGGACATCGGCGCCGTCGATGCGCAGCGCGTCGTTGGCGGGATCGCCGACCGCGACGTTGTTTTCGGCGCTGCTCTTCACATAGGTGCCGATCCCGCCGAACCACAGCAGGTCGACCTCGCTTTTCAGGATCGCGGTGATCAGGCTTTCCGGATCGATCGATTCGGCCTCGATACCCAGCATCGCGCGGACTTCGGGGCTGAGCGGAATTTCCTTAGCGCTGCGCGGGAACACCCCGCCGCCCTGGCTGATCAGGCTGGGGTCGTAATCTTCCCAGCTCGACCGCGGCAGTGCGAACATCCGCGCCCGCTCGGCCCAGCTTTTGGCCGGATCGGGATTGGGATCGAGGAAGATATGGCGGTGGTCGAACGCCGCAACCAGCTTGAGCGCCTGGCTCAGCAACATGCCGTTGCCGAACACGTCGCCCGACATGTCGCCGCAGCCCGCCACCC
>CAZNBX010000020.1:0-7932 GCA_964571305.1 uncultured Novosphingobium sp. | reverse complement strand
AGGCGCCGCGCCCAGCCAGCATCTGATCACCGCGTCGCGAGTCGCGGCACCCGGACGGGCGCTGACCCACGCGTCGTCTTGCCCCACCGTTCGGGACCGAGCGGGCCGGCCCGCGCCGCACGTCGACACCCAGTTCTAGGAGGTGGCGCTGCACGGAAAGCCATGCCCCGCGCGCGGTGATGCCCATCGCCTTGTGGTCATAGCCCTTCGACCCGCCGCTGGCGAAAGCGTCGTCGAGCCAGAAGTCATGCTCTTCGGCAATCGCGTTGGCAGTGTCGGAGAAGGTCGCCGTGCCCTTGTCGGCCGCGACCACGAAGTAGGGATCCTCGCCATCGCGGATGACGACGCTGCCCGGGTGGACAACCTTGCCCGCAACGATGTTGTCGGTGATCGACAGCAGGGTGCGGATGAACAGCTTGTAGCTTTCCTTGCCCTCGGCCAGCCAACCATCGCGATCGCGCGCGGGATCAGGCAGCTGCTTGGGGTAAAAGCCGCCCTTGGCCCCCGCCGGGACGATCACGGCATTCTTCACCTTCTGCGCCTTCATCAGGCCAAGGATTTCGGTGCGGAAATCGTCGCGCCGGTCCGACCAGCGCAGCCCGCCACGCGCCACCGGGCCAGAGCGCAAGTGGATCCCCTCCACCCGCCGCGAATAGACGAAGATCTCGCGCCACGGCAGCGGCTTGGGCAAGCCCGGGACCAGCGCCGAGTCCAGCTTGAAGGCCAGGGCCTCGCGACCCGCCGGGGCAAAGGCATTGGTGCGCAGGCAGGCTTCGACCACGGCGCGGAACTGGCGCAGCAGGCGGTCGTCGTTGATGGCCTTGACCTGGGCCAGCCCGGTGCGGATCGCTTCTTGTGCTTCGGTTTCGGTCTTGCTGCGGTCGCCCTTGAACCGCGGATCGTGACGGGCGACGAACAGGGCGACCAGCGCGCGGGTCACGCCCGGGGCGTTTTGCAGTGCATCGACGGCGGTGGGGACCGAATAGTTCAGCCCGGCCTGGCGCAGATAGCGATACCAGGCGCGCAGCCAGTCGGCTTCTCCAGCGCTGAGTGCCACGGCCGAGATCAGCCGGTTGAACGGATCGTCTTCCGCCGCGCCGTTGAGGACATTGCCCAGCGCGGCCTCGATCGCTTCGGCGCGGCTCATCAGCGCCGCCGGTTCCAGCCCGGCCGGAGCGGTCAGCAGGAAGTCGTGGATCGTCCCCAGCTTGCCCTGGTCGAGCTCGGTCGGGATGTCCTCGATCACCCGGAAACCGAAGTTTTCTAGCGCCGGAACGACGTCGGAGAGGGCCAGCGCGCCCGTGCGCTGATACAGCTTGAGCCGCAGCACTTCCGGGCCATCGCCAGTCATCACGTGTAGGCGCACGTTGCGTTGCAGTCCGGCTTCGCCGTCACCAGCAAGACGGCGCAGGCGGCCGATATCGACGGCAGCTTCGCTGGCGCCGTAATCATTGCGGTAGGCCAGTGGGAAAGCGTCGGCATAGCGGTGCGCTAAGGCGGCGGCGCGCGACGGTTCCTCGCTCGCGGCGATCTCTGCCTCGACCGCATCAGCCCAGCCGCGCAGCATCGCAGCAAGCCGCGCGTCGAGCGCCGCTTCATCGGGCATATGGGCAACCTCGGGCAGGTCGAGCACGACCTGAATCAAGGCCAGCTGCCCCTCGATCTCGGTGCTCCAGTCGAGCACCGGCGCGCCCGCCGCCTCGACCAGCATCGACTGGACCTGGAGGCGCGTGGCGGTCGACATCGCGTCGCGTGGAATCCAGACGAAGGCAAACAGGTGGCGTTGCAGCGGGGCGCAGACCAAGGCCAGCTTGGGCCTGGGCCGGTCGGTCAAGCTCATCGTTGCGGTTGCGAGCCGTTCCACGTCGGCATCGGAAAAGCTGACCAGCAGGTCGTGCGGCAGGGTCGTCAGGGCATGGACCAGCGCCTTGCCGGCATGGCCTTGGGCCGAAAAGCCGAAGCGCTTGGCGAGATCGGCCAGGTTTGAGCGCAGGCGCGGGATCTGGGTGGGCGAGGCGGCAAGCGCGGCGCTGGTCCAGATTCCGGCGTGGACGGACAGCGCGGTGAGCTGGCCCTTCTCGATCACCGGCAGGATGAACAGGTCGAGCGGGGTGCGGCGATGCACCTTGCTGGTCTGGTTCGACTTGATCACCAGCGGCACCCGAGCGCCCTTGTGGCTTTCGAACCAGGCAAAGGCCCGCTCATACGAAATCGGGCCGAGCAATGCCTTAGCGCTCTTGCGGCAGATGCCCAGGGCGTCGCTCTGGCTGCCGTCGCGGTGGCGGGTTACGTGGCCCAGTTGGGTCAGCATGCCGTCCTTGAACCAGCGGAGCAGGGCGGCGCCTTCGCTGTCCGGGCAGCTTTCGGCATCGGCGGCCATGACCTGCTGCATCTTTGGCCAGTCCTGCACGGCGGCGCGGACGTCGGCGAGGGTCGCCTCGAGCGCCCGCTCCAGTTCGCGGCGCTGCCGTGCATCGGCCCGGCTGGTTTCGACATAGACCATCGATTCGCGCTTTTCGCCCGCGGCTTCCCCGGCGACGATTTCGACCAGATGGCTCTGCTCGTCCCGCCGTACCGGGATGACTGGGTGGATCAGGCGGTCGATCGCCAGGCCATGGGCAGCAATGGTCGAGGCAATCGAGTCGACCAGGAACGGCATGTCGTCGTTGATCAGCGCAAGGCGCATGAAACGTTCGCCCGCCGCACCTGAAACGGATTCGATCGTGATCGCCGCTTCGCCGGTTCCGCGCATGCCCGCTGCCATCGCGGTGAAGATCGCCGCTTGCTCGAGGCCGTCTCCGCTGAACGGCGCGTCGCCGGGCAGCATTGCGTCTGCAAGGCGCTCGGCCAGAACCATGGAAAGGGAACTCGCCGGGGCGGGCTTCGAACTCATCGCGTCTGGCTCCTCGGCGGCAAAACCGCCATTCCTGTGTGTTATATTATTGCTATCACGCGTAGCAATTTTTCACACCCTAGAACAAACTGGTCACAGCCGCAACTACTTTGCCCCTACGGAATTAGGCCTAAGCGACGGCTTTCGCCGTTAATTCCAGCGAGCGCCGCCGCATCGCCGGGTCATAGGTTGCACCGGAGACGATAATCTCGTCCGCGCCGGTTCGTTCCACGAAACGCGTCAGGTCGGCGCGGACCTTCTCGGGGCCGCCGACGGCGCTCGCCTGGCGCATGTGTTCGAGCATGGCGAGCATGCTGGGCGGCAGGCTTTGCCGATAGCCGGGGACCGGGGGCTTGAGCCGCCCGGGGGTGCCGCTGCGCAGGGCGACAAAGCTCTGGTCCATCGAGGTGCCAAGCAGCGCAGCCTCCTCATCGTCCTCGGCGGCAATGACGGTCATGGCGGCCATGACGTGCGGCTTGTCGAGCCACTGCGAAGGACGGAACTGCTTGCGGTAAAGCTCAATCGCCTGGTCGAGATAGTCGGGCGCGAAGTGCGAGGCGAAGGCATAGGGCATGCCCAGCGCCGCCGCCAATTGCGCGCCGAACAGGCTGGACCCCAAGATCCACATTTCGACCTGCGCGCCATAGCCCGGGGTGGCGCGGATCTGCAGTTCCGGTTCACCCGTAAACAGCGCGCGCAGTTCGACCACGTCTTGCGGGAAATATTCCGCCGCGCGGTGCAGGTCCTTGCGCAGCGCCTGGCCAAAGCGGGCATCAGCCCCTGGTGCACGCCCCAGGCCAAGGTCGATGCGGCCCGGAAACAGCGCGTCGAGCGTGCCGAACTGTTCGGCGATCACGAAGGGATTGTGATTGGGCAGCATGATCCCGCCTGAACCAATCCGGATCGACTTCGTCGCGTCGCCGATATGGGCGAGGACCACCGAGGCCGCCCCGCCCGCGACGCCATCCATCGCGTGGTGCTCGGCCACCCAGAACCGCTTGTAGCCCGCCGCTTCGGCAGTCTGGGCCAGGGCCGCGGCATCGTGCAGGGCCTCGGCCACCGAGCCACCTTCGCGCACGGTTACGAGATCGAGGACGGACAGAGGGATCATCGCGCTACCACCAGATTCGGAAACTGGCCCCTAGCCAAGCAATCTGCGGCCACTTGCGCAAGTCCCGCGATGCTTGGCCGGTCAGGGTTTGGCCGGGGCGCCAAGCTGGTCGATATAACCCTGCGCGGTCTTGGCCGCGTCGCTGCCGGACGCCGCGCTGATCACCGACTGCCAGCTTTTGCGCGCGGCTTCCTCGTGGCCGAGCAGCATGGCGATCACGCCAGCCTCAAGACCAATCTCTGGGTCAACCGGCAAAAGGGCGGCCGCCTTTTCGATCTGGGCCTGCGCCGCCGCAAGGTTGCCCTGGCGGCGAGAGAGCGTTGCCGACAGCAGCCAGGCTTCGGCATTGGCAGGATCGGCGCTCCGTGCGTCGGCAAGGGCCGTTGCCGCCTCGCCCGCGCGGTTCAGCGCAACCAGCGCGCTGGCCCGGTCGACCTGGATCGCAGAGCGTAGCTTGCTGTCGCTGCCTTGAGCCGAATCCTCCCGCGCGAGTTCGAGCGCGGTCAGGGCTCCAGCCGGATCACTCGCAGCGAGGCGGGCATTGCCGGCGAGCGCGGCCAGACGGGCGCGCTCGTCCGCTTTTGTATCCCGAGTGTCCTCACGCGCGGCCAGGAACAGCGGCACGGCTTCGGCCCAGCCGCCGATCCCGGTCAGGGCAAGGGCATGGCATTGATTAGCCCCGGCGCGTTCCTGTGCGGTCTTCGCCTTTGCCAGCCAGCTTTCGGCTACCTCAATCGCATCCGCAGGCCGGGTCATGGCGAGGCCGAGACATTCGCTCAGCGGATCCCTTGCTGCCTTGCGCACGTCGTTCTTTGTCTGGGCCACCACTTCACTTTTCTTCCGGGGGATTTGCAGCGGAGCCTGCGGCAGGCCTCCACCGGGACCAACCTGGAGCAGTAACGGCACGAGGATCGAAAGCGGCATTGTGGAGTCCTGTTCAGCCCAGTGCCGCGATGGTCCGCAGCAGCAGGGCAATGTCGGCATCGCGCGACAGGCGATGATCGCCATCCTTGATCAGCGTCACCTGCACATCGGCTGAACGCAGGGCCTCGGCCAGACGCAGCGGAATCTGCCACGGCACGTCCGGATCGGCCTGCCCGTGGATCAGGCGCACCGGGCAATCGAGCGCAATCTGACGACCCAGCAAGCGCTGCCGCTCCCCATCCTGCCAGAACAGGGCGTGGGTCGGCGTAGGCTCCGGGCCATAGGGATTGTCTTCGTACAGCGTCTCGCCAGCGGCCAGCCGGGCTTTCTGGTCCTGGTCAAAGCCCCAGTCGGTAAAGTCCGGCGCAGCGGCGATCCCGACCAGGGCGGCGGTGCGTTCCGGCATGGCCAGCGCGACCAGCAGCATCAACCAGCCGCCCATCGACGAGCCGATGAGGACGACCTTGTCCGGGCAGTGCGCAGCGATCAGGGCCAGCACTTCGTCGCGCCAGCGACTGAGCGTGCCGTCGGCGAATTGCCCAGAACTTTCGCCGCAGCCCGAATAGTCGAGCAGCAGGCAGGCGCGGCCATTGGCCTGCGCCCAGTCAAGCACGGCAGTCGCCTTGCCGCCGGCCATGTCGGACATGTAGCCGGGCAGGAACACCAGGGTCGGACCGCTGCCGGCAATGTGGCGAAAGGCGATGCGGCGACCGTCTGGAAGCGAGTGATGGCAGGTTTCGATCATGCCCGCCTTGTGGGGGAGCCGACAGTTCGGGGCAAGGTCCACGATAGCCATTGTCCTGTCACGAAACGCGGTTAGTCTCCGCTCAAAAGCAGGGAGAACTTCATGACCGGTCCATTGCCCCAGGGTGCAGACAATGCACCGCTGCTCACCGCCAATCGCCGCAATGCGCTCAAACTTGGCCTGCTCGGTCTTACAGGTCTTGGCGCTCCGGCCCTGGCGCAGGGCGCCCGCGGCTTCACGCACGGCGTCGCCAGCGGCGAGCCCGGTCCGACCCAGGTCTTGCTGTGGACCCGCTACTTGGCGGACCAGGATACTGCGTTGAAGTGGGAACTGGCCGATGACGGAGAGTTCACCCGCGTGATCGCGCAGGGCGACTGCACCGCTTCGCCCGCGAACGATTGCTGCACCAAGGCCTGGGCCAAGGGGCTGACGCCGGGCCGCTGGTATTACTACCGCTTCATTTCACCGACCGGAGAGAAGTCGCAAGTGGGGCGCACAAGGACCCTGCCCGTCGGCAAGGTGCCGAGCTTCAAGATCGCGGTCTTTTCCTGCTCCAACTATGGGTTCGGCTGGTTCAACGCCTATGGCCATGCCTGCGAGGCGGGCGACTTCGACCTGGCCCTGCACCTTGGCGATTACTTCTACGAATATGCGCGCGGAACCTATCCCAGCGAAAAGCAGAATGTGGCGCAGCGGCTTGGGCCGCTGGGCGAGGCGGTGACGCTGGCGGGGTACCGCGAACGCTTTGCCACCTACCGCGCCGACCCCGACCTCCAGCGGCTGCACCAGCTCTATCCGACCGTGACGGTCTGGGACGACCACGAAACTGCCAACGATACCTGGCGCGATGGCGCCGAGAATCATCAGGCGGACGAGGGTGACTGGGCGGTGCGCAAGGCCGCTTCGGAGAAGGCCTATCGCGAATGGCTGCCGGTTTCCGACGAGTACTATGCCAGTTACGAGGTCGGCGACCTTGCCACCCTGTTCCGCCTTGAAACGCGCCACATAGCGCGGGACAAGCAATTCGAGATCGACGACATCATTGGCGCGGCTGGTCCGGGCAAGGCAGAAGCAGCCCTAGCTGCGTTCCGCGATGGCGAATGGCGAGATGCCAAGCGGGGTATGCTCGGAGCCGAGCAGGAGGCTTGGCTGGGCCACGGGCTGAAGGCCAGCGTTCGGACGAAGAAGCCTTGGCAGGTGCTGATCCAGCAAGTGATCATGGGCAGTCTTGCCATGCCGCAGAACCTTGCCGAAGGCATGGCCGCGGATGCGCCGGCCTGGCTTAAGCAGCGGATCCAGACCGCCACGACCGCATCGGCGCAGGGCCTGCCGTGGAACATGGATGCGTGGGACGGCTATCCCGCCGCGCGCGAACGCTTGTTCAAGTCATCGCTGGAAGCCGGGGCGAACCTGCTGGTCCTGGCGGGCGACAGCCATAATGCCTGGGCTTTTGATCTTGACCATCAGGGTCACCGCGTCGGCGTGGAAATGGCTGGTCACTCGGTCACTTCGCCCGGCGCGGAAGGCTCGATACGGTGGCGCCGCCCCGACGATCTCGCCAAGGATATCGTTGCCCGCAACAGCCAGCTCAAATGGTGCGATACGTCGCAGCGCGGCTACATGTCGGTGGAACTCACCCCAAAGGCGGCGCTGGGCGAGTTTCGCTTCACTGCCAATGTCCGTCAGCGCGGCACGGCGCTGACCGGTACCAAGGCGATGATAGTACTGGCCGGG
This sequence comes from uncultured Novosphingobium sp., assembly GCA_964571305.1. Taxonomy (GTDB): domain Bacteria; phylum Pseudomonadota; class Alphaproteobacteria; order Sphingomonadales; family Sphingomonadaceae; genus Novosphingobium. Next base: position 525 of record CAZNBX010000020.1, on the reverse strand, counting down.
CAGCGAAAGTTTTCAGTTTAGTTGTCCTTTAAAGGTGACGCTGCTAAGGGCCGCGGCAATGAAGACCGTTCGCGCCTTGACGCAGACTACTACCACCACCCCGGGCACCCCGGGGCGGTTGGTCTTCGCCTGAGCGAAGCGGCCGCCACCCGGGTTCGGGTGGCAGGCGTTTCCACCCGAAACCTGACTTCCCAGACGCCGCCTCTTCCGGTGCGCCCCGGCTTGTGCCAAAGCGCCCCGAAACCGGGGAAAGTTATACGATGTCCGAACTTCTGAAGATCAGCCTGCCCGATGGTTCCGTGCGTGAAATGCCGTTGGGCTCGACTCCGGCCGACGTTGCCGCAGCAATCGGTCCCGGCCTGGCCAAGGCCGCTCTGGCGGCGCGGGTCGATGGCGATCTGGTCGACCTGACCCGGCCCTTTACGGCGGACGCTCAACTGGCGCTGGTCACTTCGCGCGACGAAGCGGACGCCCTGGAACTGGCGCGGCACGATTTCGCCCACATCCTGGCCGAAGCGGTCCAGG
>CAZNBX010000019.1:15593-15911 GCA_964571305.1 uncultured Novosphingobium sp. | reverse complement strand
GCGCGACCAGACGCTTGGCGTTTTCGATAACCATTTCTGCAACTTGGACGTGACGCGTTGCCGGTTCATCAAAGGTCGAGGAGATCACCTCGCCCTTCACCGAACGCTGCATGTCGGTGACTTCTTCCGGCCGCTCGTCAACCAGCAGAACCAGCAGGAACACGTCCGGGTGGTTGTCGGTGATGGCCTTGGCAATGTTCTGCAGCAGCACGGTCTTGCCGGTGCGCGGCGGGGCGACGATTAGGGCGCGCTGGCCCTTGCCCTGGGGCGAGATGATGGCGATCACCCGCGCCGACTTATCCTTCACGGTCGGATCGA
>CAZNBX010000019.1:0-15583 GCA_964571305.1 uncultured Novosphingobium sp. | reverse complement strand
ACCTGGTTGGGCGAGACGTAAATGTCGTCGGGACCAGCGAGGTAGTTTGCTTCGGGGCTGCGCAGGAAGCCGAAACCATCAGCGAGCACTTCGATCGTGCCCTGCCCGATGATTTCCTCACCATCCTCGGCCAGTTCCTTGAGGATCGCGAACATCAGGTCCTGGCGGCGCAGGGTCGACGCGCCTTCGACGCCAAGCTCTTCGGCCATTTCGACCAGCTCGGCGGAAGTCTTTTTCTTGAGTTCTTTCAAGTGCATAAAATGTACGTCCAAAAAATCAGTCTGGAAAATGGCCGGGCGATCATTGGGCTTGGAGAAAGCGGATCATGCGCCGCACCTGAAGCGCGGTCTTATGCCGGACAAGGGTTCCGATAGGCCCTGCATGGCCCAGCGTCAATCAGAACGGGCGAAGGACCACCATGATCACGATCAGGGTCGCGGCCAGACCGGGAACCTCGTTCAGCATCCTGAGCTTCTTGCCGCTCAATTTGCGCTGACCCTGTTTCAAGGCATCGTGATAGCCAGCCAGCCAGATGTGATAGGCCGAGAGGACCAGGACAAAACCCAGCTTGGCATGGAACCAGCCCTGGGTGAACGCCCCGGTGTTATAGGCCAAGGCCAAGCCCAGAAGCCATGTGACGGTCATCGCGGGCCACAGGATGATCCGCAGCAGGCGGCCTTCACGCTCGATCCAAACGGCGTTCTCTGGCGAACCTTCAGAGGCTTCCTGATGATAGACGAAATAGCGCGGCAGCATGAACAGCCCGGCCATCCAGAAGATCACGAAGATGATGTGGCCCGCCTTGAGCCAGAGATAGGTCATCGAAATCACCCAGTCCATTTATGGCAATATAGCCTAGCCTCGCCAATTGCGCACCAGGTTCAGCAATTCGCCGACATGTTCCAGCGGGGTCGTCTGGCCGATCCCATGGCCCAGGTTGAAGACATGCGGTCGGTCGGCAAAGGCATCGAGAATGCGTAGCACCTGCCGCTCCATTTCAGCACCCCCGGCAAGCAGCAGCAACGGATCGAGATTGCCTTGCACCGGCATGCCTTGCGGCAGCGCCTTGCTCGCCCAAAGCGGGTCGATCGTCTCATCCAGACCAATTGCCTGGACCCCGGTTTCCCGCGCATAGGCAGGCAGTTTCTCGCCCGCGCCTTTTGGGAAACCGATCACTGGAACTTCGGGGAAACGGGCATTGATTGCCGAAGCAATCGCCGCATTCGGCGCGATGACCCAGCGTTCGAATTCGGCCGGAGCGAGGCTGCCTGCCCAAGAGTCAAACAACTGTACCGCTTCGGCCCCAGCCGTGATCTGTCCGGCGAGGTATTCGATAGTGACCGACACAATGCCGTCGATGATCGCCTGGAATGCGGCAGGATCGCGATAGGCCAGTTCGCGCGTGACGTGCTGGTCGCGGCTGCCCTCGCCCGCAACCATATAGGTCGCAACGGTCCACGGTGAACCGGCAAAGCCCAGCATGGTCTTGTCGGCCGGCAATTGGGCACGGACCAGTTTTACCGTTTCATAGATCGGCGTCAGGCGCTCGGGCACGGCTTCCAGGCTTGCCAGGGCTGCATCGGCCAGGCGCGGTGAGAGGTGTGGCCCCTCGCCAACCAGGAACTCAAGCTTCTGGCCCATCGCATAGGGTACGATGAGGATGTCGGAAAACAGGATCGCTCCGTCCATGCCATAGCGGCGCAGCGGCTGAATGGTAATCTCGGCGGCGGCTTCGGTATCGTATACCAGGGCCAGAAATCCGCCCTTTTCCGCCCGCAATGCGCGGTATTCAGGCAGATAGCGCCCTGCCTGACGCATGAGCCACGCAGGCCGGGGACGGACGTTTTGTCCGCGCAGGGTGTCGAGAAGCAAACCGGGCATCGCGTCGGATTCCAATCCAATTCAAATTAGATTCTTAAAAGGATTCAGGTGTTGTTGGTCTGTGGAAAGCGGGCACAAGCGTCCCTTGCCGGAATTCTCCCGTCCTGAACAGGGGGACCGGTCAATCCGAATCCCGCCGGGTTCGCGTCAAGGCAATCTTATCCCCGTTGTCCCCAGCCTGTGGGGAACAGTTTCCACCTGTCCACAAGAGTCCCGGACGGACGCGGCCAGCGAGGACGGATTTAATCCCCCAACTTGTGCCCAGGGTCCTCCCGTGGTTTATGAGCCCATTCATCCACAGGGGCCAAGATCCAAGTCCATGCCGCGACTGCACCTTCATCTTCTGTCGGATTCCACCGGCGAAACGCTGGAGATGCTGGCCAAGGCCGCCCTGGCGCAGTTCGAAGGGGCCGAGGTCAACCGCCACTTCTGGCCGATGGTCCGCTCGCAACAGCACCTTGACCGTATCATGGGCGAGATCGCTGCCAATCCCGGCCTCGTGTTTTTCACCCTAGCCAATGCAGAAATCCGCATAAAACTGGAAGAACGGTGCAGGGCGCTGGGTCTGCCGGTCGTTCCGGTGCTGGATGCTGCGGTCGCCGCGCTCGGTGATGCCCTGGGACAGAATCCACGTGCGCGGCCCGGCAGCCAGCATGCGATGGACGAAGCCTATTTCCGCCGCGTCGATGCGATCCACTACACCATCGCCCATGACGACGGCATCGGCTGGGAAAATTGGGAAGAGGCCGACATCGTCCTGGCCGGGGTATCGCGCAGTTCGAAAACCCCGACCTCGATCTACCTCGCCAATCGCGGCTATAAGGTCGCCAACATTCCGATTGGGGTCGAAAGTCCCCCGCCCCCCGCGCTCTCCGGGCTGCGTCATCCGCTGGTGGTCGGCCTGACAACCGCGCCCGAACGGCTGGTGCAGGTGCGGCGCAACCGCCTGCTGACGCTGGGTCAGGCGCCGGAAACCGCCTATGTCGACCAGGACCGGGTCAATGCCGAGCTGCAGTTCGCGCGGCGGATGTTCGCCGACAATGGCTGGCCGGTGATCGACGTCACCCGCCGCTCGATCGAGGAAGCGGCGGCGGCGATCATCAACCTTTACAATGAATCGCGCGGAACTTCGGCAGGACAAGCGGAATGACTTTGGTACTCGCATCGCAAAGCGCCTCGCGCCGGGCCATGCTCGACGCGGCTGGCATCAGCTATGAAGCGATCCCTGCCTATCTCGACGAGCGCGGCCTGGAAGCTAGCCTCGACGGATCGCCAGCCGAATTGATCGCGCTGGCCCTCGCCGAAGCCAAGGCACTGGCAGTCGGTGCCGAGCGGCCCGATGCGCTGGTTCTGGGCAGCGATTCCCTGGTTGCGGTGGACGGCCGGCGTTTCGACAAGCCGGAAAGCCGCGAGCAGGCGGCTGAACATCTTCGGTTCTTTTCGGGCAAGGAAATGCAGCTGTTCTCGGCAGCGGCACTGGTCAGGGGCGACCAGGTATTGTGGTCACACGTTTCCCTTGCCCGCCTGCATGTCCGCGAACTCGGCGAACAGTTCATCGCAGACTACCTGTCTCACGAATGGCCAGCGGTTGCCGGATGCGTCGGGGTTTTCCGGATCGAGGCGCGCGGGGTGCAACTGTTCAGCGCGATCGAAGGGGATCACTTCACCGTGCTTGGCATGCCGCTGCTCGCGGTACTGGGCGGGCTGCGGGAACTGGGAGAACTCCAAGCGTGACCCTGCCCTATGCGGAAGTGATCGGCGATCCGATCGTCCAGTCGAAAAGTCCGGCGATTCACAAGTTCTGGCTGAGCAAGCTGGGGATCGCGGCCGATTATCGCGCCTGTCATGTCAAACCGGGCGAGCTGGAGGGTTATTTCGCCCAGCGCCGTGCCGATCCCGATTGGCGGGGATGCAATATCACCATGCCGCACAAGCAGGCGGCGATGGCCTACCTCGATGCGATCGACCCGCAGGCGCAACGGATCGGGGCGGTCAACACGGTCGTTCGCGATGCGGACGGACGGCTGACCGGATACAACACCGACGCGCCGGGCTTCCTTGAGCCGCTGCGTCCCCTGCTCGATCGCCAGCACCTTTTCCGCATGGCGCGGATCCTGGGCGCGGGCGGTGCAGCGCGGGCGATTGTCACTGCGCTGGCCGATGAGGGTTTCACACTGGTCCTTGCCGCGCGCGATCCGGCCAAGGCGCGCGCCCTGCTCGACGAACTCGCGCCAAAGGGCGAACACCACGCGGTCGATCTGGCGCATTTTGCCCCGGAAACCGATTTTGAATTCGACGACCGGCAAGGCCTGCTCGACCTGATCGTCAATGCCAGCCCGCTTGGCATGGCAGGCCAGCCGCCGCTGGCCTTCGATTTCAGCCATGCCCCGCCGGGAAGCGTGGTCTATGACATCGTCACCCATCCGCTCGATACGTCCTTGCTGGTCGAAGCGCGGGAGCGCGGCTTTCACGCGGTCGACGGCCTTGCCATGTTGATCGGACAGGCCGCCGTGGCCTTCGCAAAGTTCTTTGGCGCCCCCGCCCCGCGCGAGCATGACGCGCAGCTGAGAGGGATCTTGACTGCATGACCGCCTACCGTCCCTTCATTCTTGGCCTCACCGGGTCGATCGGCATGGGCAAGAGCGCGGTCGCTGCGATGTTCCGCGGACTTGGCGTGCCGGTCTTCGATGCCGATGCCGCTGTCCATGAACTGCAGGGACCAGGCGGAGCCTGCGTCGCGCCGATCGAGCGCGCCTTTCCCGGGACGACCGGGCCACAGGGAGTGGAACGGCAAAAGCTGGGCGCGGCGGTGTTCGGCAACGCCGAAGCGTTGAAATTGCTGGAAAGCATCGTTCACCCTGAAGTCGCGGAAATGCGCAGGGCCTTCCTGGCGGACAATGCCACTGCGCCGCTGATCGTGTTCGACATTCCGCTGCTCTACGAAAAGACCGGCCAGCATGGCCTTGATGCCGTGGCTGTCGTCTCCGCCCCTGCCGACCAACAGCGCGAACGGGTCCTGGCCCGTCCCGGCATGACGGTGGAGAAGTTCGAGCAGATCCTGAAGCTGCAGGTTCCCGATGCGGAAAAGCGCCAGCTCGCCGATCACGTGATCGATACCGGGGTCAGCCTGGCCGAAACCCGCCATGCGGTGCAGCAATTGGTTCACCGGATCACAACTGAAAAATAGGTGTGAATCCCACTTGTAACCGCCCGCAAAGGGGCAGATATCGGTAGGGCAATGCGCGAGATCATTTTCGACACCGAAACCACCGGACTGGACCCACGGAACGGTGACCGGCTGGTCGAAATCGGCTGCATCGAAATGGTCAACCGGGTGCCGACCGGGGCCACTTTCCACTGTTATTTCAATCCCGATCGCGACATGCCGGCCGAGGCGGAGCGGGTCCACGGCATTTCAGCCGCCTTCCTGGCGGACAAGCCGCGCTTTCACGAGAAGGCGGCCGACTTCCTCGAATTCATCGGCGAGGAAACCATGCTGGTCGCCCACAATGCCGGGTTCGATTTCGGCTTCGTCAATGCCGAGCTGGAGATGTGCGGCCTGCCGCCGCTGGGCCGCGAGCGCATGGTCGATACCGTCGCCATGGCCCGCATGCGCCATCCCGGGGCGAAGAACTCGCTCGACGCGCTGTGCACCCGCTATGGCATTGATCGCAGCCATCGCACGAAGCACGGCGCACTGCTTGACGCCGAACTTCTGGCCCAGGTCTATGTCGAACTGACCGGCGGTCGCCAAATCGGCCTCTCGCTGGCTGCTGAAACGCAGGCGATCGAGATTACCACGCTCGCCGTCACGCGGCGCGAGCGGACATTCCGCCCTGCACGGCCCCATGGGCCAAGCGAGGCTGAACTCGCGGCACATGCCGCATTCCTCGAAACGATGCAGTCTCCACTATGGCGTGACTGACATCGCTCCGGGCTTTTGACAGGAGAAGCAACGATGGACATTCGCGTATCGGGCCACCAGATCGAAACCGGTGAAGCGCTTCAGGCGCATGCGCAGGAGCGGCTGTCCGCGATTGTCGAAAAGTACTTCCCGCGCGCGCTATCCAGCGCCGTCACTTTCAACCGCGCGCCGGCTGCCGCATTCCGTTGCGATATCGTCACGCACGTGATGCAGGGCATGGTCCTGAAGGGCGCGGGGATTGCCCATGACGCCCATGTCGCGCTCGATCAGGCCGCCGAAAAGATCGACAAGCAGATGCGGCGCTACAAGCGCCGGATCAAGGACCGTCACGAAGAAAGCGCCCATGCGCTGAAGGCTGAGGAAGCGGCCTATACGGTCTTTGTCGAACCCGACGAGGAAGCTGAGGAAGTGACGGTCGACGCACCCGTCGTGATCGCCGAAACCCGCGTGGACGTGCCCGAGGCGACCGTCTCCGACGCGGTGATGATGCTCGACCTGCGGAATACCAATGCCTTGCTGTTCAAGAATGCGGGAACCGGGCGTCACAATATGGTTTATCGGCGTGGGGACGGTTCGATCGGGTGGGTTGAACCTAGGTGATTCGCGGGGTAAAGGCCCGCGACATTCCGACAGGCGAGGGGGCTTGAAGCGGGTCTAACCGCTGACCGGGCTGGTACCAGCCCGGTCGTGCAACTTGGATTTACCATCTGAAATGACTGCACTTTTCACCCTTCAGCCCGATGCCGTCAGCACAATCGATGCCGATAGCAAGCAAGCCATCCTCGAGCAGCTGGCACAGCGATTCGCCGCTGTTTATGGGCTTGATTCGACTTTGGTGCTGGAACGCATCGAAGAACGCGAGAAGCTGGGGTCGACCGGTTTCGGTCGCGGCGTGGCCATTCCGCATGCCCGCATTCCTGATCTCAACCGTCCGGTCGGTGCGTTCCTGCGCCTGTCCAGCCCGGTCGCGTTCGACGCCGCCGATGGCATGCCGGTGAGCATGGTGTTCGGCCTACTCTCGCCCGAAGCTGCCGGGGCTGCCCACTTGCACGCACTTGCTGCAATCAGCCGGCTGATGCGGGACGAAGCGATGCACCGCGCCCTGGCCGAGGCGCCCAGCGCCGAAGCGCTTTACGGGTTGCTGTCGAATTCGATCGAAAAGGACGCCGCCTGACCACGCGCCTGCCCGCTCACCTTGAAGTGGCGGGCATGATCCGCGCGGTCGAGGCCGCGGGTGGATTTGCAGCGGTCCTGCACAAAGGTGAACCGGAAGCCGGGACAATCCTTGCCGTCCTGACCGAAAAGGGTGCGAATTCGCGGCTGTTCGAGCAGATGCCGGACCTGGAAAAAGGCCGGGTCTGGGTTTGCTCCAAAGTTCAAGATACTGAAAATCCACAAGAGTTCGGTGAATACCTTGAATCCAGAGCGATGCGGGACCCCGATCTGTGGATTGTTGAACTGGATATCGTGGATGGTGAACGGTTCATCCTATCGCAAGGGTGATCCCGTTGACTCTGTTGCGCTGCACAATCAAAGCCCGCCCACTCTTTGACGCGCAGGCGGCGTGAGCAGGCATTACGGTCTGTCACGCAAGCACGCAGACGGGGGGCAGCCGGCAGGAAACCGTCGGGAAATCGTGAAACAGGCTCGCCTGGCTGATCGTTCCCGACCATCCTGCGCCAGGTGCGTCCACCGCCCAAAAAGAACTTGTAGTGAGTCCCAAGCTTCAAAAGGCTTCCGCCCTTGCGGTTGCCGCCTCAATCTTCACGATCGTTATAAGCGCCGGTGGTTCGGGCGCGTCCGCACAGAACAGGGTTTCTGCGCCGGTCATTCAGGAACCAGCTTCCCAGAATTCGCAGGTAGTCGTCACGCCGCTTCCCGCCAAGGCTCAGGTCACTGTGCCACAGGTGGTCGAGGCGACCGAGTCTGTCTCTACCCAATCGCCTGACACGCTGGCCGAATTGGTTGCAGCGCAGGCGGAGCCGGCCCAGCTGTCGAGCGAACTGCGCTGCCTGGCCGGGGCAATCTATTTCGAAGCGAAGAGCGAATCGCTTGCCGGCCGTCTGGCTGTGGGCCGGGTGATTGTTGCCCGTTCCAAGTCGGGCCGTTTCCCATCGTCCTATTGCGGCGTGGTCTATCAGCCGTCGCAGTTCTCCTTCGTCCGTGGCCGCTCGATGCCCGCGATCCCGACGGAGTCGAAGGCGTGGAAGGAAGCCGTGGCGATCGCCCAGATCGCGCATGAAAACAGCTGGAGCAGCCCGGTTGAGGGCGCGCTGTTCTTCCACGCGGCCTATGTCAGCCCGGAATGGCGCCTGCGCCGTCTCGGCCGCGTCGATAATCACGTTTTCTACCGCTGAGGCGGTCCGAACAAACCAAACGAGAAGGGCGGGGTAACTCCCGCCCTTTTTCATTCCCTGCTACTGTTCTGGCCGCAGTTCGACCCAGACCGGGGCGTGATCGCTGGCCTTTTCCCTGCCACGGTGGGCCTTGTCGACGCCGCAGGCCACCAGTCGGTCGGCAAGTTCGGGCGAGAGCAGGGCATGATCGATGCGGAAGCCGTGGTCACGCTGCCAGGCGCCAGCTTGGTAATCCCAATAGGTCCAGATCCCGCCTTCCGGATTGTGGGTGGCGAGGGCATCGGTCCAGCCATCGCCCAGCAAGCGGAAATAGGCATCGCGCGATTCGGGTTGCATCAGGGCGTCATCGGCCATGGCCTTGGGCGACCAGATGTCACGGTCGGTTGGAATGACGTTGAAGTCGCCCAGGACGATGGCGGGCACTTCCTCCGCCTTGATCTCGGCCATGCGGCGGCGCAGCCGCTCCATCCAGCGCAGCTTGTAATCGAACTTTGGCCCGGGCTGCGGATTGCCGTTGGGCAGGTAGATGTTGACGATCCGGGTGCCGAAGACTTCGGCCTCCAGATAGCGCGAGTGGTCGTCCTCGGGCTCACCCGCGAGCCCGCGCTGGATCTCGACCGGGGTCGTTCCATCGGCGAGGATCGCGACCCCGTTGAAGCTCTTCTGGCCGTGCCAGATCGCGTGATAGCCCAATTTGTGGAATTCGTCGGCCGGGAAGCCTTCGTCCTGGGTCTTGATTTCCTGCAAGCAGGCGACAGCGGGACGGGTCTCTTCCAGCCATTCCAGCAAGCGCGGCAGGCGCGCCTTGATTCCGTTGATGTTGAAGGTGGCGATCTTCATCAGACGGCAAAGCTCGAGCCACAGCCACAGCCTGCGCTGGCATTCGGGTTTTCAACCTTGAAGGCCGCACCGCCCAGCGATTCGACATAGTCGACCATGCTGCCCGCGACGAGATCGAGGCTGACCGGATCGACCACCAGGGTGACGCCGTCACGCTCGACCACCAGGTCATCGGCATCGGCCGCTTCGGCCAGGCCGAACTTGTATTGGAAGCCTGAGCAGCCGCCCCCTTCGACCGAAAGGCGAAGGATTGCCGGCTTGCCCTGTTTCGCCGCAATCGTCGCCACGCGCGCGGCGGCCGAGGGGCTGAGTATCATCGTCGGTGCGTCCATGCTGCCGATGTAGGGCTTCGCTGCCCCAGCGGCAAGGAATCACGCGCTTTGGATATAGGTCCGCATGGCTTCGGCATCGGCCACGACCCGATCGATCCGGTATTTGACTAGGTCGCCGATGGAGACGAAGCCCTTGATCGCCTCACCGTCCAGCACCGGCAGGTGGCGGATGCGGCGGCGGGTCATCAGGCCCAGCGCTTCCAGCACCTCGGTCGATGGTGAGACGGTGATTGGCGGAGAGGTCATCACCTCGCCCACTGTCTTGTCGAGCATGGCCGGGCCCTGTTCGGCCAATTGGTAGACCACGTCGCGTTCGGAAAATATCCCGGCGACTTTGCCCCCGGCATAGACCGGAAGCGCACCTATTCTTCGTTCGGCTAGCATCCGCACCGCGTCCCTGACGCTGGTTCGGGTATCGCAGGCGACGATTTCGCCGCTCCGTCCTTCGATCAGTCGCGCAATCGTCATGGCAACTCTCCGGGTCTGTTCTGGTCCCGGGATGATGACACGAAGCGGGGCGCTTGGCGAGTCGATCTCAGCCTTGGTCCTTGCCCTGCGGATAGAGGCGGAATTCCTCGACCGGAACGCCCCCGACCAGGTGTTCCTGGATAATCCGTTCCAACACCGGCTCGGTTGCGGAATGGTACCAGACCCCTTCCGGGTAAACGACGGCAATCGGTCCGGCGGCGCAGATCTTCAGGCAATCGGCCTTGGTTCGGGCAATCCCGCCCTCGCCGTCCAGCTTCAGCTGCTTGAGCCGCTTCTTGAGGAATTTCCACGCCGGGGTACCGACTGCGGCGGAACAGCATTCGCCCTTTTGCGCTTCGGCACAAAGGAAGATGTGGCGCTGGACCTTGTCCCCGCCGGTTGTGGCCAGGGCAGCCCGGGCCCGGGCCAGTTCCGCCGCTTGGTCGCTCACGCCTTCAGGCTCCATTGCGCCAGCACCGGGCGGTAATCCTCGGCAATCGGGGTGGGACGATCATCCGCGATTGCCACCAGGGCAGAGCGGGCAAAGGCGACCGGGCGGCCGTTCTGTGCGAGCAGCTGCACCACGGTCCAGCTGGAGTTGCCGATCCGCTCGACCGCGCAGTGGACGGTCACCGGGTCTGGGAAATGACCCTGGCTGAGGTATTCCATCGACACGCTGGCAACCATTGCGCGGCGCTCACCGATCTTGATGGCACTACCCATCGACAGGTTGAAGCGGACCCGCGCGTCTTCCATCATTGCAGCGAGAGCCACGTTGTTGAGGTGCTGGTTCGGGTCGACATCGGCAAACCGCGTGGTGATCGTGTGGGCAAAGGGATAGCGCGCCGGATCGAGCAGCTCTGCTTCGGGACGGGCCATCGTCTACTCTCCCGACTTCAGGAAGCGGTCCAGCCAGGCAAAGACCGTATGGTGCCATTGCAGCGAGTTCTTGGGCTTGAGCACCCAATGATTCTCGTCCGGGAAGACCAGCAGTTCAGCCTCGACACCTTTGCGCTGCAGGGCGGTGAAGGCGCCCAGCCCCTGGCTGTAGGGAATGCGGAAGTCCCGTTCGCCCAGTACGACCAGCATCGGCGTTTGCCACTTGGCGACGTGGTTTGCCGGGTTCCACTTCTCGTAGGCCTCCGGGCTTTCGTAATACGGCTTGCCGCCGTGCTCCCATTCGTCGAACCACAATTCCTCGGTCGAATAGGCCATGCCGCGCGCGTCGAACACGCCGTTATGATTGACCAGGCAGCGGAACCGGTCGGGCCATTGCCCTTCGATCCAGTTCATCATGTAGCCGCCATAGGACGCGCCCAGCGCGCAGGACTTGCTGCCATCAAGCTGCGGGCGTCCGGCGAGAGCTGCGTCGAGACCCAGCTTGAGGTCTTCCAGCGGCTTGCCGCCCCAGCCCTGGTTGATCGCGTCGGTAAAGGCCTGCCCGTAACCGGTGCTGCCATGGAAATCGATCGAGACGACGGCATAGCCCTGGGAGGCAAAGACCCGCGGGTTCCAGCGCGAGGACCAGGTATCGTTAAACGAGCCCTGCGGCCCGCCGTGGACGAACAGCAGTACCGGCAGCTTGCCAGCCGCATTGGCCGGGGTGTGAATCTGGCCCCAGACGGTTGCCCCGCCTGCCCCCTTGAAGCTGAAGCGTTCGGTCTTGAGCGGCACCAGCGCGCCAAGCTGGGCATTGTTGGCATGGCTCAGCTGGCGCGGGGCCTTGCCCTTTTCGGCAATCCAAACCTCGGCCGGGTTGGCAACGCCGTCGCGGGTATAGAGGATCGCGCCTTTGGCGAGCGGGGTGACGTCGCCGATGTGGCCTTCGGGCTTGCCCTTTGGCGCAAGGCGCAAGCGGGTGACCTTGCCGCTGGCCAGCTCGACCCGGAACGCCGGGGTGTCGAGGACGTCTTCCGCAGTCACTACCAGGGCAGTCGAATCCGGCGTCCAGGCTAGCGAGCTGATCGAGCGATCCCAGGCACCGGTCACGACGCGGCGATCATGCGTGGCCAGGTTCATCACGTGCAGGACCAGGCGGTCGGCTTCGTATCCGGGGCGTTCCATGGCGAGCCAGGCGAGCCACTTGCCATCGGGCGAGGGGCGCGGCTGCGTATCCATCGCGAGGTTGGCCTTGGTCGGGCTGTGCGGCGCCTTGCCGTCGAGCATCGAATGCCAGACGTCAAGATTGGTCGACAGCGGTTCCTTCGCGTTCGATTGCCGCGCGGCGAAGAACACGCTCTTGGAATCGGCCGCCCAAGCGAGCTCTTCGCCGCCGCCCATTGGCTTGGACGGTGTGTCGCCGGTCAGCGTGCCTACCGGTCCGTCGAGGGCGACGGCATCGCCCATGACCTTGCCATCCGCGCCCAGCGCAACGGCGAAGGCGCGGCTGTAGTTGCCCGGGGTTTCCCAGCTGTCCCAGTGCCGGACGAAACCGGTGCCATTCTTGAAGTGGCGGCCCGTCCCGGGTCCGGGCTGGCTGGTATCGCCGCTATTGTCGCAGCCCAGGGTCGGGCATTCACGCGCCACATCGCCCCAGACGAGCAGGCGCTGGCCGTCGGGCGAGAGCTGGAATCCGGCGACGTCAGCCTTGAAATCACTGGCCTGGACCGGAGTGGCGCCGGCCGTCTTCAGGTCGAGGAACCAGACCTGGTCCTTGCCGCTCTTGTCCGAGATGAAATAAAGCCGTGTGCCATCAGGGCTGAAGGCCGGGCTGTTTTCGCCCGCCTCGCTCAGGTCGGCAATGCGTTCGGCCGCTCCGTCCTTGACCGCGACCCGCCACAGGCCGGTGGTGCGCTTGTAGCTTTGCGGGTCGGTGTCCGTCTGCTGGAAGACCACCCATTTTCCGTCGGGCGAAGCGGTGGGCGCGCCAACCCGCTTCAGGGTGATCAGGTCTTCCGCAGTCATCGCGCGCGGGGCGCTTTGGGCCCAGGCATGAGCAGCGGAGAGGACGAACGCGAGCGCAGACAGCGCGATTGCTGATTTCTTCATGCAGCGGGGATTAGCTGCAGTTGCGGCGCGGCACTAGGCCGTAATAGCTCAGCCGCGCTTGCCGACGATCCGGGCGATTTCCGCCGCAACCATCTTTTCGACCAGCGGCGGCAGGTTCTTTTCCAGCCATTCGGCCAGGGCCGGGCGGAGCAGTTCGCGGGTCAGCCCTTCCAGCGAGGTTTCGCCGGAACGAACGATCTGCGGCGCGGCGCGCGGCTCGGCCATGACCGCCAGGGCGGCGAGCGATTCGCTGATCGAGCTTACCGTTTCGCGGGGGAGCAGCGGATCGTCGGCGCGGGCCGGTTCGTCGATCAGTTCGGCAGCGGTACCCAGGTCGAGGATGTCGTCTTCTTCTTCGTCGCGAATCGCCGGGATTGTGCCGTGCGGTGCCGCATGTTCGGATACCGCGCGGGTGTCGCGCGCGATCACTTTCTTGATCGAGTCGAGGATTTCTTCGACCGAAGGTTCACCCGCCTGACGCATGCCCGTTCCCCACATCGTCCCGATACGGGACGGAATCACTCTCCGGCTACTGAACCGTCCTGCGCCTTTGAGTCAACGGTGCGAGTCGAGACCGGCTTCGGCTTTGGGTTGTCGTTCCAGTCCCAGATCGAGCCTCGTGCGCGGCGGGCATTGACTTCGGGATCGTAGAGCGGACCCCCGTCGAGCCCGAGATCGCGGGCCTCGGCCTTGCCCATTGCGGCGAGCAGGTTGAATCCGGCGACATAGGCATTGCGCTTGGCCGTGACGAGCTGGACCTGCGCGTTGAGCAGTTCGTTCTCGGCATTGAGGATGTCGAGGATCGTGCGGTTGCCGACAGTGTTCTCGGCGCGCACCCCTTCAAGGCTGAGCATCGCCGCATCCACCGCAGTCTGCGAACTGACGGTCAGCGACTGCGCCGCTTGCCACTGCGCATAGGCGGAACGAACCGAGGCGATCACGGTGCGTTCGACACTAATTTCCTGTTCCAGAACCGCGTTCTCGCGGGCCTGGGCCTGGCGTTTTTGGGCTGAGGGCAGCCCGCCCTGGAAGAGCGGAACCGTGGCGCGCACGCCAACCGTGGTATCGGTCGTGCTCTGGACCGCGCCCGGAATCCGGTTGGAGCCGAGGAAGTCGTTGTAGCCGCTGCTGGCAAAGACCGAGACCTGCGGCAGGCGCTTGGCATTGGTTGCCGCCGTGTCGAAACCGGCTGCCTTCGACCGCTGGCGTGCGGCAATCAGGTCGGGATTCGAATCGAGCGCAATTGCCACCGCATCGTCTGCGCTGGTCGGCAAGCCCTGCAAAGCGGGCGGCGTCGTCAAACCTTGCGGGGCCTTGCCGATGACCTGGATGTAACGTTCACGCGCGGCAATCAGGTTGGCCTGGGCGCTGCGGGTCTGGCCTTGGGCCAGGGCAAGGCGGCTGGCGGACTGGGCCACGTCGGTGCGGGTCAAATCGCCGATTTCAAAACGGTCGCGCGTGGCTTGCAGGTTCACTTCAAGCCGCTGCACGTTGGCGCGGTTCAGTTTGACTACGGCTTCGGCCAGGATGACGTCCATGTAGGAAGAGACGACCTGGCTGAACACGCCGCTCTCTACTCCACGCAGATCGGCCTGGCCGGCAGTGACGCGAGTCCGCGCGGCATTGAGCGAATTGCGGATTCCGCCGCCGGCATAGACCGGCATGCCGAGATTGACCGAAGCATCGAGATTGCGTTGCGGGGCAAGCGGGCTGTCCGTGCTGCCTTCGACGAATTCGCTGTAGGTCGCGGTGCCGGATACCGATGGCAAACCGGCGGAGCGGGCGATCGGCACCCCTTCGTCAACCGCGCGCTGCTGGGCTCGGGCGGCTTGCAGCGTCGGGTTGGTGTTATAGGCCATGACCAGCGCCTCGCGCAGATCGTCCGCCAGGACCGGGGTCGCCGCCAGGGAGACCATGCCGGCAATCAGCGCCTGACGCGCAATCCGGGAACCGCTGGTTTTTGCCATTCGCTTAGAAACTCCAACCTTTCGGTGCTGCGAATTCGCGCAGGACCGGAATGCCCATTTCGGCGAGGGGGGCAAGATCCACCGCCCCGCCGTTCTTGGTCCCTGCGGCAAGGCGGGTAACCCCGCGCAGCACCAGGCCAGTAACCACACGGCCGCCATCGACCACGGAAGCCGCCAGGTTTTCCGGCAGCTGCTCGATCGCACCGTCGATCAGGACCAGATCGTACGTGGCAAGCGTTTGAACCCCTAAAGCGCCAGCGGGATCGACCGTTTCGACCGACTGCACCAGCCGCTCGACCAGCGCCGAAAGATAACCGGCGGGGCTGATCACAAGGACCTTTTCACCGCTCTTCGGTTCGGCCTGGGCCAGCAGGCTCGCCTGCACCAGCGGTGCGGGCAGGGCCTGTCCGTTGCCGAGCGGGCTGGCGCGGTCGATATAGGCATGGCCGCGCGCGGCGGCCGGGACATGGTCCTCGCGCGGCACGCGGGCGAGCACTGCCAGCAGCCATTCCTGGTTGATTCCGGAAACGCGCAGCTGGCTGTCGATCATGGCGCGGCGGGCGGCGCCAAGGTCTTCGGACTGGGAAGCAATCGTCTGAGCGGCAAGGGTCATATCGGGCCTCTGGCAAGCTGTATTGCACAGACAATACAGTAACGCAATTCCTTCGCCTCTTAGGGGAAGCGCCGCCATGCGCCAAGCGCTTTGACGCGAGGCGGTTTACGGGCCTATGGGGGCGGCGAAGAGCATCCAGATGGAGTGAGGCAGGCCCATGAATATGGTGACGATCCGCGAGGAAGACCTGATTGAAAGCGTGGCCGACGCGC
>CAZNBX010000018.1:0-16260 GCA_964571305.1 uncultured Novosphingobium sp. | reverse complement strand
GACCGCCCGATCACGTTTGAACCCTATGCCGACAATCGCGCGCTGGGCGGCTTCATCCTGATCGACAAGATCGGCAACAGCACCGTCGCGGCGGGTATGCTGAAGTTCAGCCTGCGCCGCGCGCAGAACGTGCATTGGCAGGCGCTCGACGTCAGCCGAGAGGCTCATGCCGCGCTGAAAAACCAGCGCCCGGCGGTGCTGTGGTTCACCGGCCTGTCGGGTTCGGGCAAGTCGACCATCGCCAACCTGGTTGAGAAGAAGCTCCATGCCATGGGGCACCACACCTTCCTGCTCGATGGCGATAATGTCCGCCATGGCCTGAACAAGGACCTGGGCTTTACCGAGGCGGACCGGATCGAGAATATCCGCCGCGTAGGCGAAGTGGCCAAGCTGATGACCGATGCCGGGCTGATCGTCCTGACCGCCTTCATCAGCCCATTTGCCGCCGAGCGTGAAATGGTCCGCGCCATGCTGCCACAGGGCGAGTTCATTGAGATCTTCGTCGATACCCCCTTGGCCGAGGCGGAGCGGCGGGACGTGAAGGGGCTCTATCGCAAGGCGCGGTCGGGCGAGTTGAAGAACTTCACCGGGATCGACAGCCCATACGAAGCGCCCGAGCGGCCGGAACTGCGGATCGACACGACCAGCGAAAGTCCGGAACTGGCGGCCGAGCGAATTGTCGACTACGTCCTGGGCAACCGGATCGAAACCTGGATGCCAACGATATGACCGACGCCGAACTGGCCGCTTTTCTTGCCCAGGAAGCTGGACGCATGTTGCTGGTCTTGCAGCAGTCCGGCCAGTTTGCGGACAAGGCGCTGGGCGAGGAAGGCGACCGGATCGCCAACGATTTCCTGATGGGCATGCTGCGGATGCGCCGGAATGGCGATGGCATGCTGTGCGAGGAAGAGCGCGACAACCTGCGCCGGCTGGATAGCGAGCGGGTGTGGATCATCGATCCACTCGACGGCACCCGCGAATTTGGCGAGCGGCGCGGTGACTGGGCGGTCCATGTCGCCCTGGCCGTGAACGGCGAGCCGGTGGTCGGTGCGGTGGCCCTGCCGGGCCTGGGCCTGCTGCTCCGCTCTGACCTGCCGATCTGGGTGCCGCCCGCGCCGGAACGGCTGCGCATGGTGGTCAGCCGCAGCCGTCCTGCGGCGGAAGCCATGGCGGTGGCGAGCGAACTGGACGCCGAAGTCATCCCGATGGGCAGCGCTGGAGCCAAGGCGATGGCTGTCGTTCGCGGCGAGGCTGACGTATATCTCCATTCCGGTGGGCAGTATGAATGGGATAGCTGCGCGCCAGTGGCCGTGGCCCTGGCCCATGGGCTGCACGCCAGCCGGATCGACGGCTCACCCCTGGTCTATAACCAGCGTGACACCTATCTGCCTGACTTGCTGATTTGCCGTCGCGAACATGCGGATCTGGTGCTGGATACGCTCGCCCGGGTCCATCCTGCCTAGGCGGTTTCGCGCCGGACCAGCAGCGGCTTCATTTCGACCGATTCCGGTTCGCTTCCGGCCATCCGCTGGAATAGCAGCTCGACCATGGTCTGTGCGCCAAGGGCCAGGTCCTGCCGGACCGTGGTCAAGCGCGGGATGGTATGTTCGGCCAGTGGCAGGTCGTCAAAGCCGGTTACTGCAACCTGATCGGGCACGGCGAATCCGCGATCGGTCAGGGCGCGAACGGCCTGTACCGCGATCATGTCCGAACCGGCGGCGAGGCCGTCAACCTTGCCTACGATCTGCTCGACCTGACGCGCCACTTCGTCCGGCAAGGTGTCGGCCGCCAGGTGGACGTTGAGGGAAAGGGGCTGCTCCAGGCCAGCAGCCTGCGCCGCGTCGCAAAGCCCTTGATAGCGGTCGACGAATTCCGGTGCGGGCAGGTTGCCGATGAAGGCCAGGCGCTTTCGCCCGGCAGCGATCAGGCATTCACCGGCAAGCTTTCCGCCCAGGCGGTTGTCGACCCCGACCGTGCAATGGACCTGCCCGGCGCGGTGACTGCCCCAAACGACCATCGGTTTGTACCAAGCGGCGACCCGTTCGATCACGTCGAACTGGTTCGATTGGCCGATCAGCAGGACTCCGTCGAGCATGCCGGAATCGACGATCCTTTCCAGCCAGTCGTCCTCTTCCGGGACGACGCGGCTGAGCATGATGTCATAGCCGTTCTCGGTCAGAGCATCGGCCAGGTGGCCAAGCATGGCCATGAAGAACGGGTCGGACAGGTGCTGGCGCTTGTCATGCCCCAAAGGAACGACAATCCCGATCACCTTGGTCTGCTGAACGCGAAGGCGGCGCGCCATCTGGTTCGGACGGAAGCCATGCTCGCGGGCCAGCGCCTGGATGCGTTCCTTGGTTTCCTGGTTGACCAGATCCGAATTGGCCAGGGCGCGGGACACGGTGCCTGCGGAGACCCCGGCAAGCCGGGCCAGTTCCGCAATGTTGCGAATTCGCGCAGGCGGCTGAACAAGATCATTCATGACATGGTCGCCCCGTATTCGCCGCATGCCCCCTGTGGCACATGCTGCTCCTGGGGCTTAGATGTCAATACCTAGCTGGCGTTGCTGGATCTTGTCCCGGGCCTGTTGTTACTTGCCTTTCCAGACGCCCTGACGCTTTTCGATGAAGGCAGCCATGCCTTCGGCCTTGTCTTCGGTCGCGGTGAGTACCTGGAAGATGCGGCGTTCGATCAGCAGGCCCTGGTCGAGTGTGGTTTCGAAGGCGGCGTTGACCATTTCCTTGTTCGCCACGGCGGCCAGCGGAGGCATGGCGGCAATCTCCGCTGCGGTCTTCAGCGCTTCCTCGACGAGGCTGGCAAGCGGGACGACCCGGGCGACAAGGCCCGAACGCTCGGCTTCCTGGGCGCCCATCATCCGTCCGGTCAGGCACATTTCCATCGCCTTGGCCTTGCCGATGGCGCGGGTCAGGCGCTGGCTGCCCCCCATGCCGGGAGCGACGCCCAGCTTGATTTCCGGCTGGCCGAACTTGGCGTTCTCCGAAGCGATGATGAAGTCGGCCATCATCGCCAGTTCGCAGCCGCCGCCCAGGGCAAAGCCGTTGACCGCCGCGATCCACGGCTTGCGCGTGGTCTTGACCAGGTGGCTGGTCCAGCGGGCAAAGAAGTCCTGGCTGTAGAATTCCGCCGCTGGCTTGTCGGCCATTTCCTTGATGTCTGCGCCGGCGGCAAAGGCCTTTTCACCCGCGCCGGTCAATACCGCGCAGCGCTGTGACGGATCGGCTTCGAAGGCGGCAAAGGCGGTGATCAGCTCTTCCAGCACCGACGAGTTCAGCGCGTTGAGCGCCTGCGGGCGGTTGAGCGTGATTAGCGTCACGGCACCATGCTGTTCGACCAGGATCGATTCAAAGCTCATAGCGGTTTCCATTCCTCGTTGGCCGGCAGGGCGGCAAAGATGCTGTCAATCAGTTCGTCGGTGACGCCTTCGGGCGTTGCCGGGTTCCACTTGGGCGCATGGTCCTTGTCGACGATTACCGCGCGGACGCCTTCGGCAAAGTCGGGCAGGGTCAGGACGCGGCTGCCGATCCGGTATTCCATCGCCATGTTCGCGGCAAAGTCCGGGCATTCCAGGCTGTCGCGCAATTGGCGCAGGGCAACCTTGCAGGTCTGCGGCGACTTGGTCCGCAGGGTGGCGAGTTCCTTTGCCGCCCACTCGCTGTCGTCGCCCTCCAGGCTGGCAAGGATGTCCTCATAGCGGTCCGAGGCGAAGTGCTTGGCGATGGCCGTGGCATTGGCCTCGATCCGCGCGGGTGGCGGGGTGACAGACAGGGCAGAGAGGACCGGTCCTGGCTCATGGCCATGGGCGATCCGCTGCTTGGCTTCGGCCAATGCATCTTGCGGAAGGTAATGGGTGGCAAGACCGGCCCACTTGCATTCCGCACCGTCGAGCCGCGCCCCGGTGAGGGCGAGGAACTGCCCGATCCGGCCCGGCAGGCGCGAAAGGTACCAGCCGCCGCCAACGTCGGGAAACAAGCCAATGCCCGTTTCCGGCATGGCATAGCGGGTGTTTTCCGTCGCGACGTGGAACCGTGCCGGCTGGCTGATGCCCACGCCGCCACCCATCGTAATCCCGTCCATGAAGGCGACGACCGGCTTTTCGTAAGTGAAGATCAGGTGGTTCAGCTGGTATTCGTCATGAAAGAACTTGCGGCCCGAAGTGCCGCCATCGTTCAAGGCCGAATTGCGGAGGAACGCGATGTCCCCGCCCGAACAGAACCCGCGCCCTTCGGCATGGTCGATGATCACAACGGCAACTTCCGGATCGTTGCGCCATTCCAGCAAGGCCGCGGCCATCGCGTGGACCATGTCCAGCGTCAGCGCATGGATTGCCTTGGGGCGGTTGAGCGAAAGGAAGCCGGCTGCCCCTTCGCGGCGGATCAGAACTTCATCGGTCATGGAGCAAGCCTCTAACCGATTTGCACGAAGATGCCAGCCGCCCTTTGCACCTCGGGCGTGCGGTTCAACCGCAGGAAATCGTGGCAATCCGCATTGACTGGTCATAGCCGACCGTAAGGCGGCCGGTCCGGTAATCCATCGTCACCGCCATGCCGGGCGCGATCCAGCGCAGTTCGCGGGAACTGGTGACACGAAGCAATTCCCCGCCCAGCGTGGCCGTCGCCGTCCGGCCAATGTAGGCCTGCGCTGCTTCGGCCCGGCAATTGTCCGCTAGATCGGGCGGATGAACCGTCACGCAGCCGGTCAGTGACAGGGGCAGCAAGGCGAATGGAATGGTGCGCATGGTCACCCCGGGCACCGGGTGTAGGTGCGATGGCCTGGCGGGCCGTCGCTGCCGGTGTCGCGGAAGTCGAGGCTCTTGCCGTCATTCTGGGCTGAAAGCGTTACTTCGCGGGTCCAGTTCATGCCTTCGCCGGTATAGTCGAAGGTGCCGCTGATGCTGTTCGCCGTGGCGCGGCTGACGCCGCGTAGTTTGCCGACGGACTCGTAGTGACGCAGGTTCGAGGCGCTGACCGTGAGCAGTCCCTTGTCGTCGCCGCGGGTGGTGGTGCAATCGCCTGGGACCAGACCCCAGCGTCCCTGCAAGGCAACCGGAATCTGGTTCGTCGGGGCGGCGTTGGGCCCGGTTGCGACGGGCGCAGGTTCCGTGGCCAGGCTGGTCGCAGGCGTCGTGGCGCCCGTTCCGGTCGGTTCAGGTGCTGCAGTTTCGCCCGAGCAAGCTGCCAATAGCCCGATCAGGGAAAGCGCGATGCGAAACCTCATGCCAGTCCTCCACCGGTTGCTGGATCAAGGGTAAAGCGCGCTCTGCGCTGAAAGTTCCAGATCCTCAGAGCTTCTCGGCGACGACTCCTGCCGCTGCCAGCGCGTCGATTTCGTCCTGGCCAAGGTCAAGGACCTCGCCCAAGACCGCGCGGGTGTCCTGTCCGGAACGGGGCGGGGCAAGGCGATAGGTCGCGGGGCTGGCGGAAAGCTTTGCCGGAAAGCCGACGAAGCGTACCGGCGTGCCATCGTCGCGGGCAATTTCCTGGACCAGTTCGCGCGCCACGGTTTGCGGCTGGACCAACGCCTGCGGGATCGTGTTGATCTTGCCGCAGGGCAGCTTCGCCGCTTCCAGTGCGGCCAGCAGATCGGCCGACTTCCACTGGGCGATGGCCGGATTGATCCGGGCGAACATCGCCTCGCGGTTGTCGCTGCGATTGGCCGAGGTGGCAAAGCGGGGGTCTTCCGCCATGTCCGGCAGGCCCAGGACATGGACCAGATCGCGGAACTGGCGATCGTTGCCCAGCGCGATGATGATGTCCCCATCGGCGCAGGCAAAGTCCTGATAGGGCACGATGGTCGGGTGCTGGTTGCCCATTCGTCGCGGTTCCGCACCGCCGTTCAGCCAGTTCGATCCCTGGTTGGCGAGCAATGCCATCTGTGCGTCGAGCAGCGCCAGGTCGATATGCTGGCCTTCACCCGTTCGATTGCGGTGTTGCAGCGCGGCGAGGATCGAGATCGTCGCATAAAGGCCCGTGGTCAGGTCGCTTACCGGAATACCGACTTTGAGCGGATGGCCGTCGGCATCGCCGGTCACGCTCATCAGCCCGCTCATCCCCTGAATTAGGAAGTCGTAGCCGCCCTTGTCCTTGTCCGGACCGGTCTGGCCGAAGCCGGTGATCGAGCAATAGATCAGATCCGGTTTCACCGCCTTGAGCGAAGGATAGTCGAGACCGTACTTGGCGAGGCCGCCAACGCGGAAGTTTTCCAGCACGATGTCAGCCCGCGCGGCGAGTTGACGGACCAATTCCTGCCCTTCCGGTTTGGACAGATCGATCGCGACTGAACGCTTGTTGCGGTTGGCGCAGAGGTAATAAGCCGAGTCTCGCGATCCATCGTCGAGGAACGGGGGACCCCACTTGCGGGTGTCGTCACCCTGTCCGGGCTGTTCGACCTTGATTACTTCGGCGCCGAGGTCGCCCAGCATTTGTCCGGACCAGGGGCCAGCCAGGACACGGGACAGGTCGAGCACCTTGATGCCCGAGAGCGGTCCGGAAAGCTGCGGTTGCGAACGTGACAAGGTACGGCTCCGGACTAGGCGTAGGGCAAGGTTGCCAGCCTCTTATCGGGTGCCGGGTCGAACGGGAAGGGGTGATGGAGCCCCCGCTCTCGGGGGCAGGTGCGGGGGCTCCATGGCTATGAAAATGGCGATCAATTGCAGGGCAATCGTTCAGCCAGCCACAGCACTAAATGAACAAACAGTCGCCCGGTTCCCGGGCTAGCCGAAAACTTGCAGCCCCCGAGGGGGAGCACTTGCCGCACCAAGGGCATAGCAGATCGAACTTTCGATCGTGGTCGGAGTAAATGGCTTCTGGATAAAGCCGATCGCCGTGGGCGGGGGCTCGTCGATCTGGGCAGGGTTGGCGGTGACAAAGATGATCCGCGTACCGAACCGTTCCGAAAGGGCACGAGCGATCTCGACCCCGGTCGGCCCATCACGCAGGTTGATGTCGACAAAGGCGATCTTGGGCGGAACCGCGAGGGATTCGATCTCGGAGCGAGCCGTTGCGATGCCGACCACGGGGTACCCGGCACTGGCAACAATATGCTCCAGATCCAGCGCAACGAGAAACTGGTCTTCTACGATCAGGACTCCGGTCATGTCTTCCACTTCAAACTCCGCCCCGCTTGTCCATCAGGCGACCAGGCGCTCTCGTCCGTCCGCATTGGCGGCACGGCGCATTTCCGCGAAGAGCAGGTCAAGGGCATTTCCTTCGATCACGAAGTCATGACGCGAATCCGGCAGTACGCCGCCGTCGAGTGCCGCAACCAGCATCATCCGGGCACGGCAGATGCGGCTCTTCACCGTACCCAAGGCGATGCCGCAGATTTCGGCAATCTCGTCATAAGCAAGGTCGCCCACGGCCGCGAGGATCAGTGCTTCGCGGTTGGCACTCGGCAAAGTCTCAAGTGCGCGCAACACGTCGGCCAGTTCCACCGCATGTTCCTGGTTGCCAAATCCGCTCAGCGTACGTTCCGCCATGTCCTGGTCGTATTCGCCAGTGAAGCGGGCGCGGCGGGCTTCGCTGTAGAACTGGTTCCGCAGAATGGTGAAGGTCCAGGCCTTGAAATTGGTTCCGGCCCGATAGGATTCGCGGGCCGCCCAAGCCTTGAGCAAGGTTTCCTGGGCGAGATCGTCGGCGCGCTCGCGGCACCCGCAAAGGGTCCGGGCGAAAGCGCGAAGGTGGGGGGTAATGCTCTCAAGTTCGGCATGAAAGGCCGTGTCGGTCAGTCGTTCCGCGGTTTCGACCATGTTTACCGGGTTGCGCATTCCCACTCTCCGTTGTCGTTGCAGTCGAGTTTGAACACAGGTCGCAGCCCAAGAGTTCCCGCCTAGGTCAATTTATTTAAATCAGCAGGAACCAGATCAGGCCGAAGGCGTTTGGAAATCGGTCTGGGCAACAGATAGTTCCGTTGTGCGAAAGTGATCCGGGAAGACACATGATTGACGAAAGCGCGAATCCTTCGGGAAATTATAAGTCGGCAAAAATACAATAAATACATATACTAAAAAATACTACGGCTCGACGTGCGGAGTCACGCACTTGCGCCCCTAGGTTCTTGTCCATATCCCTTGAACGGACTTGCAACGCCGTGGCTGGCAAGAAAGGCTTCTCTGCAAATGGCTATTTCCGAGCACCTCGCTGAACGACTCCCGCTGCTGCGGCGCTATGCGCGCGCGCTTTGCGGTTCGCAGCGGTCGGGTGACTCCTATGTCCGCGCCCTGTTGGAAGGCGCGATTGATGACCGGGCCTTGCGAGAAGAGATCGGGCAGAGCCGCGTTCACCTCTATCGGGCATTCACCCGCCTGTGGGCAACCAGCCACGTCGAGGGCGGTGAGAGCAGTCTGATGGTGGGGCGTGAAGGCGCAACCCACGCACGGCTGTCGGTGATTCCGCCGGAACATCGCCAAGCCTTGCTGTTGACCACGCTGGAAGACTTCACCCCAGAGGAAGCGGGCGATGTGCTCGGTCTGGACGCGAAAGAAGTCGAAGCGCTCGTCGCGCGCGCGGTGGCAGAGATCGACGAGGAAACCGTGACAACCGTGCTGGTGATCGAGGACGAGCCGCTGATTGCGATGCAACTGGAATCCCTCGTGACAGAGCTGGGGCATCGAGTGGTCGCCACGGCAACCACGCGCAGCCAGGCAGTGGAAGCTTTCCGCGAACACGGCCCTGGCCTGGTCCTTGCCGACATCCAGCTCGCGGACGCGAGTTCCGGGATCGATGCGGTGGAGGAGATCCTGGCAATTGGAGATGTGCCGGTGGTGTTCATCACCGCCTATCCCGAGCGGCTGCTGACCGGCGAGCGTCCCGAGCCGACCTATCTTGTGACCAAGCCGTTCCGCGAGGAGACGGTGCGCACTGCAATCAGCCAGGCGTTGTTCTTCTCGACCGCCAACCAGGCCTGAGGCGGTCCGTCAGGTATCGCGGGACTGGCGCATCGCAAAGGTGCCCAGCCCGCGGACTGGCACCTTCAGGCGGCAATGCACCCCATCAGCCGCAAAATCCAGCTCGACCGCGGCCTTGAGTTCGTGCGAGACGATCTTCTCGATCAGGTCGAGGCCAAAGCCGCGTCGTTCCGGCGCGATGACCGTCGGCCCGCCGCTTTCCTTCCAGTCCACTTCGCACACTTCCGGCGAGGTCAGGCGCCAGCGCACTGAAACGCGGCCATCGGGGGTGCTGAGTGCGCCATATTTGGCAGCATTGGTCGCCAGTTCGTGCAAAGCGAGCCCCAGCGACAGCGCATCGTTGGGCGCCAAGGCTACTACCGGACCTTCAAGATCGGCATGCGGGTCGCCCGGATCGAGATAGGGAACCAGCTCGCTGGTGACGACTTCGCCCAGCAGTGCATCGCTCCAGTCGCGTTGGGAAAGCAGGTCATGGGTAGCCGAAAGGGCACGGATACGCCCGGTCAGCCCTTCCGCGAATTCGTCAATGCTGCGCGACCGGCGCCGGGTCAGCGAGACGATCGACAGCACGTTGGCAAGCGTATTCTTGACGCGGTGGTTCAGCTCGCGGGTCAGCGACAGGCGGATCGCATTTTGCTGGGTGAGCCATTCCAACACCTTGCGGTCCTCTGCGGCGCGGGTCGTGGCCAGCCAGGACAGCGCCAGGATGAGCAGGCTCAAGGTGATGCCGAACAGCAGGGTGAGGCGGGAAACCGGGCTCAACAGCCGACTGTTCACCGAGGTGACGACCAATGTCCAGCTGCGGTCGCCAACGACCACGGTGCGGCGGGTGACTTCGCCTTGCGATCCCTCGACCAGGCTCTCCGCCAACTTGCTGGCCGGATTGAGCGGGCCATCATAGACCGCGACGTTGATGTCCTGGTGCGGGACCCGGCGCATCGCGGCGGACAGAAACTCCTGCGCGCGGATCGGGGAATAAACGAAGCCTTTAAGAGGCCCCTTGGCCCATCGGCGGTCCGACGACTGGCGTTCGAAAACCGGCACATAGATCAGGAAGCCAGGGGTGGTTTGCCGATTGAAATCCTGGATCAGTTGGACCTTGCCACTGGCCGAGGCACGCCCCGTGCTGATGGCTGCATCGATCGCGGCGCGGCGGGTCTGCTCGGAATACATGTCAAAGCCAAGGGCGCCATGATTGGTCGCGGTGTCCGGAAAGAGCACCGAGATTACCGCCATCTCCGCGAAGGGAGAGCTTGGCACGGGGCGAATGGTGAAATCAGCCATGCCCGGTGCCTGGCGGCGTTCCGCCTGAAAGGTCGCTATCTCGGAAGCGTTGATCCAATGGGCCCAGCCAACGCCAAGAACGCCGCGTTCCGAGGCCCGTTCGCCAAGGTCCGCGATCAGGTCGGAGAGCTGGCGCTTGCTGACCTCTTCGGAACCGGAAAACAGCGATGCCGCCGCATTGAGGTAAACCGTGTTTTCCGCTGCCTTGTATTCGAGTTCGTTGGCGAGATCCGTGGCCTGCTGGGAAAGGCGGGCACTGGCCGCTTCGCGGTCGAGCCGCTCGAAATTGTTAACGAATAGCCCGGTTGCGAAGAGGGCAATGGCAAACAGGGTAAACGGCAACGCCCGCGGAAAACGGTGAAACCACGCCTGCTTTTCCACTCTTGCGAGTAGCGCCTTGTCCATCAGCCCTTGTTCCGCCTTACCCGGGTTGGGTGCCAATCGCGCCACGACCACATCGAAACGACGCACTGGGCCTGTCCGAATGGAACCAAGGGCGTGTCTGTTTGTTCCCTGACTTGCCACGGCATATCAAGCTGATCTAGGCAATTCGGACAAGGCGTTACGCCCGGCACGGAGCACATGTTGAGCAAATCGCGCGGAACCAGGCCTGGCCCATCCCCGAGCGAACGTCCGCGTCCGCGCAAGCCGGCAGCACCAGGCTGGGCTGACGGCCTGCGCAAGTTGTACGACGACGTCGTTTCCGAGCCTTTGCCCGACAGCTTCAACGATCTCTTGAAGAAGCTGGACCGGGCCGATGATGACTGACGGCATCGGTTCCGCCGCTGGACGCGAGAATGCGGAAGACGGCTTTCGCAAGGGATTGCTAGCACTTATCCCGCATTTGCGAGCCTTCGCACGGGGGCTCTGCGGGCGACCAGACCTGGCCGACGATCTCGTCCAGGAAACAGTCATGAAAGCCTGGGCCGCGCGCGACCGATATGAGCCTGGGACCAACATGAAGGCCTGGACGTTTACCATCTTGCGCAACCATTTCCTGAACGAGATCCGTCGCAGCAGCCGGATGACCGACATCGGCGAAGCGATCGAACATCCCAGTCTGGTGGCGCGTGCATCGCAAGAAGATGCGGTTCACGTCAGCGATCTGGAAAGCGCGCTGCACCGCCTGCCGGATGATCGGCGCGAGGCTTTGCTGCTCGTCGGGGCAGGCGGGTTTTCTTATGAAGAAGCGGCTCAGGTGTGCGGCGTGCCGGCCGGCACGATCAAAAGCAGGGTAGCGCGCGGCCGGGCGCAATTGGCGGCGATGCTGGCGGAAGAGGGACGGGGCCCTTCTGGTCACCGAGGATAGGTCCAGACCTCTCCGCGTGCCAGGTTGGCGGCTGCAAAGTCCCAGTTGATCGTGCGGTCCAGCACAGCCTCGACATAGGCTTTCCGGTCGTTCTTGCGATCAAGATAGTAGGCGTGCTCCCACACGTCGATGGTCAGCAGTGGAATTCCTTGCTCGACCAGCGGCGTGCCAGAATCATGGGTAGTCTCGATTGAGAGCGACCCATCGGTTCCGGCAACGAGCCACGCCCAGCCCGAGGCAAAATGACGAACGGCAGCCTCTGCCAACTGGGTTACCAAAGCGTCCTTCGACCCGAAGGCCTGTTTGATTCGCGTCTCCAGATCACCCGATGGCGCCGATTGGTCCGGCGAAAGGCTCAGCCAATAGAAACCGTGGTTCCACACCTGCGCTGCCTGGTTGAACAGGGCCTTGTCCTGATTGCTTGCGGCCGAGCGGATGATGGTTTCCAGGTCCCAAGCGCCAAGATCGCGTTCAGCAGCGAGGGCATTGGTCTTGGTGACATAGGCCTGGTGATGCTTGCCGTGGTGGATTTCCAGCGTTGCGGCGGAAATCACCGGTTCAAGGGCCATCAAGGGATAGGGCAAAGCCATCAGCGAGATCGTCATGTTCAGTCCTTTTCCCGCAAGATGCGGCTCGGGGGCGGCAGCGGACGCTGTCACCCCCGGCTGCTGGGTGCTGGGAGGATCAGGCAGCCAGAGAAGAAGCGGATGCGCGCTTAACGCACGGCGCCGCGGCGAAACAGGTTCACGATGGCGAGCAGGATTACCGCGCCGAGGAACGAGCTGAGCAGCGACATGGCGTCGAACGAGCCCGAGGTGATCGGTGCGCCGCCAATCAGTGGCGTGATAAGGAAGCCGGCAAGAACTGCCCCGACGATGCCGACGACAACGTTAAGGAAGATGCCCTGCTGGCCATCGGTCCGCATGACCATGCTGGCAAGCCAGCCGATGATGCCGCCGACGACGAGAACGAGAATAAGTGTCATGGTGGAGGTCCCTTCGTGCTGTACTGATGGTGCAACGGCGGGGGCGGGGTTAAGTTCCCGAATCCTGCGCAACTCGCGGGCATGCGGTGCGTTGTTCGGATATGAACAAGCCATGCCCGTGGCGAGCTGCAACGCTTGTCGTCAATACCCGGAGCCGTCGTGGTGCGCGGCTGTTTCGTGAAGCAAGGGATCGCCTTCAGGCCGACGGAGTCCGTCTCGCCAACGCCGTTGCCGAGACCGACCCGGCGCGGATGCGGGGGCACGTCGAACGAGCGGTTCAGGACGGCGCAGACCTGATCATAGTCGGTGGCGGCGACGGCAGCATTTCCGGAACGATCGGTGCTCTGGTCGGCTCGGATTGCACTTTCGCGCCCTTGCCGCTGGGGACCGCGAACAGCTTCGCCAGGACCCTGGGGATCGGAACCGAACTTGAAGATGCCGTCGCGGCGATAACCGGCGGGCGGACCAAGAAAGCGGACCTGGGCGAGATCGACGGGCTGATGTTCGCCAACAGTGCATCGATTGGGTTGTCGCCCATTATCGGCGAGACCATCCCACCACCGCTTAAACGCTATCTTGGCCGGGTCGGTTACCTGCTGTGGGGCATAGGGACCATGCTGCGCTTTCGTCCTTTCCGCGTGACCATTGCGTGCGACGGGCAAGAGTGGACCTGCTGGGCGACAGAGGTGCGCATGCTCAACGGTTGCTTCGCTGGCGGGATCCAGCTCAGCGAGGACGCCAGCTTGGAGAACGGCCGGATCGTGGTTCAGGTCGTCGCGGGCAAGAGCAAGCTTCGCCTCGCCGCAGACTGGTATCTACGCATCGTTGGTCTCGCCGAAGCGGCGCGCGGCGTGGAGCAGCTGGAAGGTCGGCAGGTCCAGATTGATACCATTCCGCCGCAGAGGGTCGCGCTCGACGGCGAGGTCCTGGCGCGCACGCCGATCCAACTGAAGGTCCACCCGGCTGCGGTGCGGGTTGTGGTGCCGAGCGATCAGGCGGGGTCCTGAATGCGCCATGTTGAGGAACGCCGCGTTCTGGTCAGGCGTTCAAGCTGCATCATCCGCCAATGGAGAAAGATCATGCAGGACCGCAATCAGGGCGAAGGCAATTACGAAGCCGCCCGTGAATTCCAGGAAGCGCAGCACGAATTCGCAAAGTCAGGTCAGGTCGAGGAAAGGGCCCGCGAGGCCGCCGAAGCGATTGAAAGCGAAGAAGGCGCGGAACTCGAAAAGGCGCGCGAGGCTGCAGCCAAGGGAGACAGCGAACCGGAGCAGGGTTCAGAAGATTAAGCTCTGCACTTCGCTCCAACATGGGCCACCCGGGATTACCCCGGGTGGCTGTTCTTTCGCGCTGGACCGCAAAAGGGCGACCCCTGTCACGGGACCGTGACAGGGGCCTTAGGGGGGTGTCGCCGGGCTGGGAGGGAGGGGGCATCAATTGCCCAGCAACAAGACAAAAACACGCCAGACCGGACTCGGTTCCCGGCCAAATGATTTTTCCTGATCCTATTGCCGTCCATCGATTCGTCGGACCGCTGCCTAAAGGGTGAGGAGATAGCCCACCAGCGCCTTGCGCGTGGCCGGGTCCGGCACGCCGCCGAGCGGCATCTTGGTGCCCGGCACGGACTTCGACGGAGAGATCAGCCAGCGATCCAGCGTCTGGGAATTCCAGGTAATCCCGGACCTTTTCAGCGCCGGGCTATAGGCATAGCCGGGCAGGCTGCCGGCGCGGCGCTTGGACACGCCGGCCAGGCTGGGGCCGAACAGGTTCTTGCCCGGTTCGGTCGAATGGCATCCGGCGCACTGCGCAAAGGCAGCGGGACGGGCGGGCGCGGTGGAAGCTTGCCCGGGCTGCGCGGCGAGGGCGATCATGGCGCTCGCGGCGGAGCTGACAGTGATCCAGAGGAATGCACGCATGAAGTGTGGCCTTGCCATGGCGGCGGCGGCAGGACTGGCCTGCCGCCGCCGGTTATGGTCTGCGGATCAGAAGCGGTCCGCGTTCATCACCTTGGTCCAGGCCGCGATGAAGTCCTTGGCGAACTTCTCCTTGGCATCGTCCGAGGCATAGACTTCGGACACGGCGCGCAGTTCGGAATTGGAACCGAACACCAGGTCGACCGGGGTGGCGGTCCACTTGGCAGCGCCGCTGGCGCGGTCCTTGCCTTCATAGAGCCCCTGGGCGCTGGCCGACTTCGTCCAAACCGTGTCCATCGACAGCAGGTTAACGAAGAAGTCGTTGGTCAGCGTCGCCGGACGGGTCGTCAGGACACCAGCGGTCGAACCGCCGGCATTGGCACCAAGGGCGCGCATCCCGCCGACAAGAACGGTCATTTCCGGAACCGTCAGGTTCAGCATGTCCGCCTTGTCGATCAGGGCTTCGACCGGGTTGTAGTGCGATTCCGCCGAGTAGTAGTTGCGGAAGCCATCGGCCTTCGGCTCAAGGTGCGCGAACGAAGCCGCATCGGTCTGGGCCTGGGTCGCATCGACGCGGCCCGGGGTGAACGGCACGGAAACGTCGTGGCCGGCAGCCTTGGCGGCCTGTTCGATCGCGACCGAGCCACCGAGGACAACCAGGTCAGCCAGCGAAACCTTCTTGCCGCCGGTGGCGTCCTTGTTGAACTGGGTGCGGATCGCATCGAGCTTGGCAACGACCTTGGCCAGTTCGGCCGGATCGTTGATTGCCCAGCCGCGCTGCGGGTCAAGGCGAAGACGGGCACCATTGGCTCCGCCGCGCATGTCGGTGCCGCGATAGGTCGAGGCCGAAGCCCAGGCGGCGCGAACCAGTTCCGGAACCGTCAGGCCGGATGCCGCGATGTCACCCTTCAACTTGGCAATGTCAGTGTCGCCAATCATCGCATAGTCGGCCTTGGGCAGCGGGTCCTGCCAGACGAAGCTGACCTTGGGCACTTCCTTGCCGACATAGCGGGCTTCCGGCCCGAGGTCGCGGTGGGTCAGCTTGAACCAGGCGCGAGCGAAAGCGTCCGCAAACAGCTGCGGGTTCTTGCGCCAGCGCTGGGTAATCTTGCGAAAGCCCGGGTCTTCGCGCAGGGCAAGGTCGGTGGTGAACATGATCGGCGCGTGGCGCACGTCGGCGCGGTGCGCGTCAGGCACCAGATTGGCCGCAGCCGGGTCCTTGGGAACCCACTGGATCGCGCCGGCCGGGCTCTTGGTCTGGACCCATTCGAAACCATAGAGGTTGTCGAGGTACTGGGTGGTCCAGGCGGTCGGGGCCGCGGTCCATGCCCCTTCGAGGCCGCTGGAAATGGTGTCTTCCGAATGGCCCTTGCCGCACTTGTTGCTCCAACCCAGGCCCTGGTTCTCGATTGCCGCCTCGCCCGGGTCACCGGCCAGGCAGCCTTCCGGCTTGCGGGCGCCGTGGGCCTTGCCGAAGGTGTGGCCACCGGCGATCAGGGCGGCGGTTTCCTCGTCGCTCATCGCCATGCCGCCAAAGGCGCGACGGATGTCGGCAGCGGCCAGCAGCGGATCGGGCACGCCGTTCGGACCTTCCGGATTGACGTAGATCAGGCCCATCTGGGTCGCGGCGAGCGGGCCCTTGAGGTTGCCCTTGGCATCGCGGCGTTCATCGGCGAGCAGCTTCTTTTCCGGACCCCAGAAGACCAGGTCGGGTTGCCAGGCATCGACGCGGCCACCGGCAAAGCCGATAGTCTTGAAGCCCCTGTCTTCCATCGCGACGTTGCCGGCGAGGCTCATCAGGTCGCCCCACGACAGCTTGCGGCCGTACTTCTGCTTGATCGGCCAC